>CBDVCL010000035.1:0-10487 GCA_965372475.1 uncultured bacterium
CGCCACGAGCACCGTTACCGGCACGGCGACGCGCACGCATACGCCCAGCGATACGGCGACGCATACCACCACGGTGACCTACACCACGACGCCGACGGCTACGCCGAGCCACACCGTTACCTTTACCTACAGCGCCACGAGCACCGTTACCGGCACGGCGACGCGCACGCATACGCCCAGCGATACGCCTACTCGCACTGCGACAACGACGGCGACGCGGACGCATACGCCGAGTATCACACCGACCTCCACCGTCACGGCGACCTTTACCGACACACCGCCGTGGAGTAAGACCATGACCGAGACGTATACCGCGAGCGCGAGCCACACGAAGACGGAGACCGCTACGGCTTCGCTGACGTCAACGCCTACATGGTCGCTCACGGCGAGCGCCTCGGCGACGCCGAGCGTGACGCCGACGCCTAGCGACACGCCTACGCACAGCGAGACGGTTACGCGAACGGTGACGGCCACCGCTACTGCGACGGTCACAACCACCGATACCGGGACGCCTACGATAACGGTGACATTCACCGATACGCCGCCGTGGTCGAAGACGATGACGAAGACCTACACCGAGAGCGGAACGGACACGGCGACGCCGACGGTGACGCGGACGGCGACGGCATCGGCTTCGCACACGCCGAGCGCTACCGCCACGGTCACGCTCACGGTGACGGAGACGGATACGCCGACGCATTCCGCCACGGACACGCGGACAGCGACTGAAACCGCGACGCGCACGCATACCGTGACGGATACGGGCACCTTCACTGCTACGTCCAGTGTGACGCTTACGGCTACGTCCACGGCTACGCCGACGCATACAGGGACGAGCACGACAACGCCCACGGCCTCAGCTTCGCATACGCGGACACACACGGCGAGCGTAACGTTTACAGCCACCGAGTCGGCTACGCTGAGCGCCACGATGACGGACAGCGGCACATACACCCATACGCCGAGCGTGACGGAGACCGCTACGCCGACGGTGACGGCGACACATAGCGGCACGAACACGGCGACGCCGACGGTGAGCGCTACGCACACCGAGACCGCGACGCCTACGCACAGCGGTACGAATACGGCGACGCCGACGGTCAGCCGTTCGGCTACGCTCACGTCAAGCGGCACGCGTACGGCTACGCCGACGGTTACGGCCACGGCGACGCCCACGGCGACGGCCACGGCGACGCCGACGGGGAGCAGCAGCGTCACGCCGACCTCAACTGATTCTCCCACGCCGATCCCGCTCACGAGAACGATCACGACGACGGGTACGGTGTCGCCGACATGTACGATGACGCCGACACCGGCGGCGCCCGAGTTGATAGACGAAGAGTTCTTCCCCAACCCGTGGAGCGGCGAGGGAGACGCCTATATCACCTTCCTGCTCAAGGGGCCGGCGGAAAGGGTGGTGATCAAGGTTTTCTCCACTTCCTACCGGAAACTGCGCGAGACGACTATCGAGAAGGTGTCGGGCGGTAGTTACGTCAAGGCGCGCTTCGATGGCCTGGATTCCCTGGGTGGACGGCTCGCTAACGGTATCTACCTCTATGTTATCGAAGTGCACGAGGGAGAGAAGATAATCGACCGCAAGATGGGCAAGCTGGTGATATTGAGGTGATCATGAAAAGTAACAAGAACCTGGTGCTTGGCCTCTTGGTAACCACGCTCCTGGCTTTTGTGCCCGTGCAGGCACAGCCGGGTGACGAGATCGGTTACGAGTTGATGGGCATCAGGCTCGGCGTGAGCGAGGCGGCGATGCTGGAGGCGGTGCCGGAGCTGAAGCCGCTCGAGCAGGCCGGGCTCAAGGGCCTGAGTGTCTACTGGATGGAGTACGAGGATAGCCGGATGTACGACCGTCTCTACGTGGGCGTGCGGCACGGGAAGGTGTGCGGCGTATGGCTCGTACTGCAGGCGGAACACGTGCACAATGATATGGCGCGGATACTCAAGCACCAGAGGCGAACGCGTAACCATATCTGGAAGGATGATTTCCGCCGAGATCCTTTCAGCGAGAAAGCTCTGGTCTGGAAGTACAAGTGGATGATCAGGGCGTTCTACCATGTGGCGGGGGACGGCGGGGAGGATAGCTACGTGATCGCGGTGATAGACAGGAGAGCAAAGCGCGGCTTCGGCGGCGCCAAGAAGCTGATGGCACTGCTCAACGCCGCTTCGCTTGGCGATTAGCGGCGTGTGCGCTTAAGAG
Source organism: uncultured bacterium (assembly GCA_965372475.1). Classification (GTDB taxonomy): domain Bacteria; phylum Oederibacteriota; class JAUXIB01; order JAUXIB01; family JAUXIB01; genus CBDVCL01. The sequence continues at coordinate 2,213 of CBDVCL010000035.1, forward strand.
TTGTAGGGACACAATACCTAATTAAATAATCAGGTATTGTGTCCCTTTTTTTTCGTACCTCCGCCGCAGAGAGGGAACAGGCGACAGAGGACATTCTTCACTTGATCATTCTATTCAGTATTGTGTCCCTACAATACGAAGCAATAATGGTGAAAGGACAGTGAATAACCACTATAATGTAGGCGCTTGATCAAAATGAATAAGTATATCCTCAGCTATACTCTCAGCTTGCTGTTCTGCGTCAGTTCGGGCGCGGCGGACGGCTACGAGCGCTGGAAGAGGCGCCTGCCGCCCCTGGAACCGCAGCCGGTGACACTGGATCTGGCCGATGATTACAGCCCGGCTTTCAGCAGGGACGGCAAGCGGCTGATATTCGCCTCTAACCGCCGCGGCAACTACGACATATGGGAGCTGGGTCTCAGAAGCCGCAAGCTGAGACAGCTCACTGACCACCGCGCCATCGACCGCCGGCCCGCCTTCTATCCGGGCAAGAGGCTTTATTACATCAGCACGCGGCAAGACGCTACGGGGGATGTCTATTCCCTCAAGACCCATTCCACGCTGTTCATGATGATGAAGCCCCTGCTCTGGTGGATAGATAAACGGGTGACACAGGGCTGGACGGGCGACGAGGGTGAGGAGCTGGAGGTGGCGGCTTCTCCTGACGGCAAGCACATCGCCTACGTTACGCGGCGGCACGGGGTGAAGCCGGTCACCTATTTTCACAACACCAGGAACGGGGAGGAACGTCCGGTGGCGCGCCCGGGCGCCTGCAATCCCTGTTTCTCCCCCGACGGCCGCGCCCTGGTATTTGACGTCCCGAACGCTTCGGGGGGCAGCGACATCGTCATTGAAGACCTGGCGATGGGCGGCAGCGCCGTCCTCGTGTCGGGCACGGAACTTTCGCTTGACCCCTCCTTCAGCCGCGACGGCGAAAAGGTCTATTATCTACGCTACGGCAGCGACACCAGCGGCGACGGCAAGACGGACCTGTTGGACAAGCCGTCGATATGCGTCTACGATATGAGGCTGGGCCGTTCCTTGCGCCTCGCCCCGCCACGCTGGAATATCTTCGAGCTGGCTTGCGGCCCGGACGGGCGTCTGTATTTTGTCAGCGACCACGCGGGAAACAAGGATATCTGGGTGTTGGGGCCGCAAGGGGCGGTGCCTGATGCCGACAGTGCTTTACATCAGCTTCGCTACGCGCTCGAGACGCGGCAGGAAGACCTGAAGGAGATCGCTTTACGCAAGGTGCTGTGGAACTTCCCGCGCGACCGGCACGCGGGGGCACAGGCGCTTTTCGCCCTGGCGAGGGTGCTGAGGGGTGCGGGGGAGAAGGAAGGGGCCGCGAGGATATACAGGGAGCTGGCCCGTTCCTATCGCTACGAGACCGCCGCCGGCCTGGCGGCGATAGAGCTGCTGCTGATGGAGAAAGGGCAAAGGGGCGCCGAGTTCAGGAAGCGCCTGCGGCTTATCGGCGAGGAGCACCGCGAGCACGACGAGGTAGCGGCGAGGGTATTGCTGGAGCTGGGCGGTTCCTTCGAGAGAGGGGGGCGGTTGACGAGGGCGCAGGAGGCCTACGCTGAGATCAGCGAGCGTTACCCCGATGTCGCCGGCTCCAGCGCCGATGCCTGGCGCCGCCGGGGGGCGATGCATGAGGCGGCGGCACGGCACGAGCAGGCGCGGCGCTGTTATCTGGAAGCGGCGCAGGGAAAGAACGCGAGCGCCGAGACGGCGGAGCAGGCACAGTACCGACTACTGGTGCTGGAGAGCGGGCTGGAGAGCGGCCTGCCCTCGCTGGCGGGGTGCGAGAGGGTGGCCAGGCTTTACCCTCAACTCATCTACTTGCAGGCGCAGGCCCAGCTGACCGTGGGCGAGATCTATGAGAAGCTGGGCGACAAGGAGCAAGCCGTCAAGGAATACGGGCGTCTGGTGAGTGATTTTCCGCAGGTGGCGCGGCTGGCGGGCGAAGCGTCCCTGCGCGCCGCGCGGTTGTCGGCAGAGAGCGGCCGGGAGCAGGAAAGGATTTGGTTCCTGGAGAAGGCAGTTGACTTCTGCCGCGATCAGGAGCGGGCGGAAGAGATCAGGGACACGCTTTTCAGCATCTACCTGGCGCGGGCAGACACTCACCGCGAGGCGCGGGAGCATATCGACGCGATAAAGGACTACCGCGGCGCGGTGCGACAGCGTCCGCGGCAGGCTGGGACTTACCGTAAGATGATAAGCTGTTACGAGGCCGTGGGCAAGATGCGGGAGATCATCGGTGAGTACGAGGAGATGGTGGACGAGCATGCCGGCGATGACCTGTATCATTACCTGCTCGGCTACTGCTATTCCTCACCGGTGTTCAAGCCGCCGTATTATGGACGGGCGATAAAGCAGTTGAAACGGGCGCTGGAGATCAACCCCTCGCAGACGTACGCCTACCTGACGCTGGGCTGGGTCTATGACCGCCTGGCGGCAAAGAAGAAACGCAAGCGGCACCGGCTGGTGCGCTGGCCGGTGAAGCTGGTGAAGCTCCCTGTCTCGATGATCTACAGTGTCTTGGAGGCGAGGAACCTGGCGCCGCCGCGCGCCGATGATATCGACCCCGAAGACTGGCGCCTGCGGGCTATTGAGCTCTACATGACGGGGCTGGCGGAAAACGAGGCGGCCACGGACCCGGAACTGGAGGCGTATTTTCTCGTGAACATCGCCAACCAGTACGTGCAACTGGACAACCTGGACGCGGCCTACGACTACTACCGGGCGCGGCAGGAATACGACGTGCCCTTCGACAACGCCGGCCAGAAGGCGCTCTTTGATTACAACGCCGGTCGCGCCTGCCGCAAGGTAGAGGAGTACGGCCCGGCGATGCGGCATTACCGGTCGGCGCTGGAGCACTACCGCGAGCAAGGGGAGGGCGGATACGTCTTTGACCTCTACAACCTGATGGGCAATGTCGCCTGGGAACGGGGGGAGCACGGCGACGTGATCGAGTATTCCCGGCTGGCGTTGGCGGAGAGCAAGAAGCTCAAGCTAAGGGGGGAGGAAAGCCGCCTGCATCGCAACATCGCGGGGGCGCACCACTACCGCGGCGAGGAACGCGAGGCGATCAAGCACGCGCGCCTGGCGCTGGACGCGGCCGCCCGTATCCAGGGCGGCGGCCTGGGCCTGAGCGAATTTGCCGTGGGGCTGACGGAGGAGATGAGCGAGGCCTACCGCGGCTTCGATGAGACGCACACGCGCAAGCTTCTTTTTACCTGGATCGGCGAGGGCTACGCCAACCTGCGCGATTACGAGGAGGCGATCAACTATTTCAAGAAGAAGCTGGCCCTCTACCGGTCCAAGGGGGAGGGGGCCAACGTCTACGCCATCATCCTGAATAACATCGGCGTCTTTTATTATTATCTCGGGCGCTACGACCTGGCGCTGGATAGTTTCGATCGCTCGCTCGAGATCTGCCGCGAGCTGGACGTTGCGGAGGGGTTGCTGGTCAACGAGGTGGATAGGGCGGTTGTTGCGGCGACGATGGCCTATTACGCCGACGCCAACCAGGGATGGTGGGGCCGGGTGGGCAAGGTGGAGATATCCCGCTCGCTTGAGGCCTGCTACCGGGCGCGGGTGGAGATGGCGAGAAGGGACGAGGGAGAGAGGGTGGCCTTCCTCTCCAATCTCATCGGCAGCCTGCACATTTATCGCGCGGCGCGCCTCGGCGCGGCGTTAGGGACGGCGGCGGCTACGCTGTCCTACTTCGATTCGCGGCGCGGCGAATTGGAGCTGGCCCTCGACGCTTTTGACGCCGCGCTCGAATACGCGTGCGAGCGCGAGGACAAGCAGGCGGTGGTACACCTGAATCTGGCCAACGTGCATCTTGAGCTGGGCGACTGGGAAAGCGCCGAACGGAGTCTGGAGCAGGCGCGCGCGCTGTGCGTCGCCAACTACCTCTATAATCTCTGGTGGCGGGTGGAGCGAAGCACGGGGCGCTATTACAAACTGCGCGGGGAGAAGAAGAAGGCGATCTATCATTACCAGCTGGCGCTGGAGAAGGTAGAGTTGATGCCGCGCATGCTGACGGGGCAGAAGATCAAGAACTTCCTCGCCAATGACGAGCTCTTCGTCTACGAGGACATCATGCTCTTCCTGATAGAGGCGGGGGAGATAGAGGAATCCTTCGATTACTTCGAACGTTGCCGTGATAAGAGGGTGGTGGACTTGGTGGCTGACTACGATATCTCCTTTTACAGGCAGGAGGACGGGAAGTTCTTCCGCGACATCCGCGCCAGCCAGCGGCGCATCGCCGCCAAGCGCGAGGAACTGCTGAACCTGAAACAAGACCCGTTTGTCAGGCGCGAGGTCGTGGAGAAGAAGGCCCGGGAACTGAAGGGGGAAGAGAGGCGCTACGAGGATTTCCTGCTCGACGTCTACAACGTCCGCCGCGATCTGTCCGCCCTCTTCACTATCCACCCCGATATAACCGCCGACGTGCAGTACCTGCTGTCCAGGAAGGAGGCGGTGCTCGCTTACCACGCGACGCAGGACCACTTGATCGCCTGGTGCATTGACCGCGAGCAGGTAAAGGCGAAGCTGCTGCCGCTGCCAAAGCAGGAAATGCGCCGCGCCGTATCGGACTACCTGGCGGCAGTGAGGCGGAAGGACTGCCCGCCCGAGAAGAGCCGCGAGATGTACGAGCTGTTGCTGGCGCCTTTCCGCACGGAACTCGCGGGGGTTGAGCTTCTGATAATCATTCCTGACGATTACCTTTTCTACCTGCCCTGGGCCAGCTTGCATGACGGGGAGAAGTACCTGGTAGAGAGGGCGAAGCTGCTTTTCGCCCCCTCTTTCACGTATGTCGACCGTTGTTATATGAAGCGTAACCTGAACCGTATTAACCTGCTTGGCGTGGCGGAGAAGGGCGGTGCGGCAGAGCTCAAGGCCGCCGAGCGGCAGGTGGAGGGAAGAGCGACGCTGATGACGGGAGAGATGCCGGAGGGGGATTTCAAGGAGGCGCTTTCCTCCAGCGGCGTCTACCACATCGGCACGGGTTTCCATTTTTACGCCTCCGACCCCTTCAAATCATACATCGCTCTTTCGCGCCAGGGCGAGGAGGACGGAAAATTCCGCCTCAACGAGTTCTTTGCGCAGGAGATGCGGGGAAACCTGATGGTCCTGGCGCGCTCGGACTTCCCCGAGCAGGAACTGGGGGCGGGAAACGAATTCTTCACGCTGGTCAGCGCCCTCACCTTCGCCGGCACGCCCAGCCTCGTCTATTCCCTCTGGGAGATGGAGGGGATGGCGCGCAAGCGGTTGCTGGCTGACTTCTACGAGAGGCAAAAGGACGAGGACTTCCTTGATGCCCTGCGCGGGGCGCAGTTGGCGATGCTCAAGCGGAAGCCCCAGCCGTGCTACTGGGCGGGTTTCCAGTTGTGCGGCTTCACCGGCATGGACAAGAAGAGGTCCCTGAAGTTCGCCAAGAAAGAGGTGAAACGGGCCGGCGCTAAAGCGGTAGAGCTGGCGGCGCAGAAGGAACTGAAGAAGTCGCTGTATTACTTCCAACTGCAGGCCGAGCTGGCGGAGAAGGTGCGCGATATCAAGATGATGGTGCAGGGCCTGCAGGGCGTGGTGAACCTAGGTAATAAGCTGGGGGACTTCGAAGCGGCCGTCTCCGCTCAACTGGAGCTCAATAAGCTCTATGCGGGCAGCGGGCAGGCAAACCTGGTCTACCTCGGCGGCGATAACCTGGCCTTCCTCTACCAACGGGCGGGGATGCTTGAGCAGGCGGAGGAGCAGTACCTGAAGAACATCGAGACGCTCGGCGAAGGCAACCTGGGCGAGGAACTGAAGATATACCGCGCCCTGGTCGCGGTGGGCCAGGAAATGGGCGAATCCGAGACGACCATCTCCTACCAAGCCAAGGCCATCGCGCTCGCCCGCCGCGCCGGCGACGAGGCCCTGGAGGCGGAACTGCTTATCGACCGCGCGCAGCTTCAGCTGGGCGAAGAGGACTATACCGGCGCGATAGGGAGCGCGCAGGAGGCGATAGGATATTTCAGCGGCGCGCAGGGGAGCGAGAGGGAGCTGGCGCGCGCTTACATAAGGCTGGGCGTCGCCTACACGGGGATCTCAGACTACGACCGGGCGCTGGCGGCTTGCGCCAAGGCCGTGCGTGCGGCTGTGGCAGTGGCTGAACCAAGGTTGGAAGCGGAAGCCCGGCTCAAGGCCGCTAACGTCAGCCTGCTGGGTGGTGATTACCAGGCCGCGCGGCAACAGGGACAGGCCTCGCTGAAGCTGGCGCTGGAGACGGGGAACCGCGTGTTGGAACTGCAGAATTATAACCTGGAGGGGCTGTTCTACCTCAGCCTGAACGAGGCGGAGAAAGCCCTGGTTTCCTTCCGCGCGGCGCTCAAGGTGGCGGAGGATATTGGTTCACGGCGCGAGCAGGCGACCGTGCACAACAACATCGGCCTGGTATTCCGCGTGCAGGAGGAGGATGAGCAGGCCCTGTTGAGTTTCCGCCACGCCCTTGTCTTGGACGAAGAGCTGGGGCTGAAGGGCGGGCAGGGCCACGACCACCGTAACATAGGGGTGTCGCTGGAGAAGATGGGCCGTTTGCAGGAGGCGTACGCGGGACAGGAGCGGGCGCTGGAGCTCGCGGCGGAAGCCGGGGACAGGAGGCTGGAGGCGCGCTGTGCCGCCGGCCTCGGCTCGCTGGATTTCAAGCTGGGCAGGTCGAAGCAGGCGGAAAAGGGCTACCGGCGCGCGCTCAAGGTGGCGGAGGAGGCGGGGCTGGCGGAGGAGAGGTGGCAGATACTGCGCGGCCTGGGAAAGGTGCTGGAGAAGAGAGGAAAGCTGGAGGAAGCCCTGTTGAGTCTAAAGGCGGCGGTGGAGATAGTGGAAGGCATGCGGGCTAAATTGAAAGTAGAGGAATTCAAGACGGGATTTCTCGCCAACAAGCTCGACCTGTACCAGGACCTGATAGACCTGTCCCTGCGCGCGGGCAGGGACGAGGAGGCGCTCGATTACCTGGAACGGGCGAAGAGCCGTAACTTCCTCGACCTGTTGGGCAACCGCAAGATAAGACTCAAGGACTCCGCCTCGCGCGAGCTCCTGGAGGAGGAGCGGGAACTGCGCAACCGCATGGAAGCGCTCACGCTGCAGGTGTCGCGCGCCGGGGCGGAGCAGAGGCAGGCGATAGAGGGGGAGCTGGAGAAACTGCGCGGCGAGTATGGCGCGCTGATGCTGAAGATAAAGGAAGGCAACCCAGAGCTCTCGGCGATGGTCAGCGTTGATCCCGCGACGACGGCGCAGATCCGCGCCCTGATGGACGGCGAGACGGCCTTCCTCGAGTATTTTCTGGAGAAAGACCGCATACTGATCTTCGTCGTGCGCAAGGAGGGCACGGTATGTAAAGCGGTGGAATTTGACCGGGACGCGTTCCGCGAGGAGGTGCGCGCTTACCGCGGCGGCATGGAGAAGATGGAGCCGGTGGAGGCGCGCCAGGCGCTGTTTTATGATTACCTTGTGGCTCCCGTGCGGGAGCACTTGGACGGGGTGAGGACGCTTGGCGTGGTGCCGCACGATGTCCTGCACTATCTCTCCCTCGCTCCCATCGGCGCGTCGGCGGAGGAGCAGCTCATCGACCGTTACGAGCTATTCTACGCGCCCTCGCTGAATGTCTTCAAGTTCTGCCTGGAGAAGGTACCGGGCGGTAGGGGCGTGCTGGCGATGGGGAATCCCGACCTGGGCAATCCTCTTTTCGACCTTCCTTATGCCGCGCTGGAGATAGAGAGTATCGCCATGACCGAGCAGGTAGAGCCGTACCTGGGGAAGAAGGCCAGCGAGGAACGCCTGAAGAGAAAGGCCTCAGGCTTCCGCCGCCTGCACTTCGCCTGCCACGGGGAATTCGACGCGAAAAACCCGTTGTTCTCTGGACTCTTGATGGCGCCTTCTTCCTCCGAGGATGGACGGCTCGAGGCGCACGAGATATTCGAGTTGGAACTGGGCGCGGACCTCGTCACCCTCTCCGCCTGCCAGACGGGGCTGGGCAAGCTCCTTTCGGGCGACGAGATAATCGGGCTTAACCGCGCCTTCATCACCGCGGGCGCCTCGGCTGTCGTCTCGTCCTTGTGGCGGGTCAACGACTTGACCACGGCGCTGATGATAAAGCGCTTCTACCGCTACTTGCCGCAGGAAGAGAACAAGGCGGCCGCGTTAAGGCGGGCCCAATTGGACGTGCGCAAAAGGTATCCACACCCGGGGTACTGGGCGGCTTTTCGCTTGACGGGGTATTATAAGT
>CBDVCL010000036.1:0-10219 GCA_965372475.1 uncultured bacterium
CCGCGCTTTGTTTCAATTAAAAATTCCTCCCGAAGCAACACGGGGCGGCCTCTGGTCGGCCCTCTCCTCGCTTATCGCCCTGCTATGTTTAGGGGTTTATCGTCCCTCCCGCGTCGCCCTGATTCGGCTCGGCGCGGTAGATGTAGTCCAGCACCACCTCTGCTCCATTAATCCCCACCACCCTCAGCCAGGCCAGGCTCCCCGGCTCGCGCGGCAGCAGGCCATACCAGTCACCGACTTGGCCCATCACATCCGCCCCCGCCGCCAGCTTCGCCAGTTGTGAGTTCTCGAACCAGCGGTTCGGATGCGTCTCTCGTGAAGGTATGAGGAACAGCTTCTCCGCGGGGTCAACGCCCTCGCGGCCCAGGTAGCAGATATTGTCCTGCCCCGGCTGCGCGTCAAGCTTGAGCTCGCCCGCCACATAGCCGAAGTCCATCCCCGGCCCCATCATCGACACGGCCCCGGTCAGGTCACCCCACCACCCATGGGGAACGGGCTCGTAGCGTTGCAACGGCAGCATCTCCAGCGCTACCGTCTCACCGCCATTGATGTCCACCACCCGGGCGGCGACGTGCGACAGGTCGAACTCGGTGCCAGCGCCGGAGACGCGGTCACTCCTCAGCGAAGCCATGAATAACCTGTTCGCGCCCGGCGGCACGAAGAACTGGCGCACGTGCGCCCCGGGACCCTCCAGCCAACTCTCGTGGCTGATAGCATCCATGCCGCTGCCCTTGATGCCTATCTTCAAAAGGGCCGGCCCTCCCAGGGCCGCACCGTCCACTCCCAAGGCTATCACCACGCCGCCTCCCGCCCCGGGCGCCACGGGCGTCGCCTTCTTCGCGCAACCGATACCGAATACCAATACTACGCACGCCATAGTAACAAGTACCCTCTTCATCATGCCACCTCCCTATTGATTGCGGATCGCGGATTTCGGAGTGCGGATTTGATGCTAGTTCGCAATCCGCCGCCAGCATCTTTAATATCAGTTAGTCCCCGCAGGGGGCAATTCGCACTCCGCAATGCCAATGCTCAATAGTAGTACTTCACCCCAAACCGGCTCGCCAACCTGTCATAAATCACGCTCGTCTTGTTCCCGTCCGCGTCGTATCCCTCGTCCTTGTCCTCGATATACTGATAACCGACGCCAAGCTCCACGTCCACCTGTCTCTTTATCGCGTAAGTGAAGTCCATGCCACAGCCCAGCATCTGACCTCCCGCGTCGTAGTATGCGTCCTTGCCAGCGTTATCCGCCACTACCTTGTAACTGCCGCTCAGCGTCACCAGCACCACATCGCCATGCTGGTAATCAACCATCGGCGTCACGGTGACGCGGTTGCCGTTGCGGTAGCTCTCCTGCAGGACGGGATCCTGTATGTCACTTATGTTCTTGTTATCCGCGAAGATATCGCCCAGCACCATCAAGCGCAGCCGGGTGTGGTCGCGCAGAAAGTAGCCGCCCTCCAGGGCCAGCTTTATCATCTCCCCCTGCTGGAACGCCACCTTCCCGTCGCTCTCCGTCACCGTGGAGTGGGCGTAGGTAGCGCGCAGGTCGGCGCTCGTCCTCTCGTTTACACTGTAGCGTCCCGAGACCATCACCACCACCAGGTCGCCCATGTCAAGCGTGTCCTCAACGCCGTTATCGAGGGGGTCATATTCGCCGCTATAAATATAGCTCCCCGCGAGCGAGTACTCCAGAGCGTTCCTCTTCGCCGCCAGGCCGTAGATCGCCGTGCAGCCGAAGCCGGCTCCGAACTCGTCGCCGACAACGAATTCCGACGGCACGTCCGCCGCGAGGCGTTTCGCTTCCCAGGTCGAGTCGCCCGTAGGCAGGTTGAGATTCACCATCACCATGTGCTCGAAGCCCATGTAATCGTAGCCGATGCTCGCACCCATCGTTACGTCCGTAAGCTTCTCGGGCGTGCGCCCGGGGTCTTCAGCGTCAAAGGGATAGTCATACTTGGCGAGGGCGTAGGCGCCAGCGAGGCTCAGGCCGAGGAACTCACCGTAATCGTAGCCTAAGGCGAAGGGACAGATAACTTCCTGCGCCTTTACCTCGGGGTCATAATTCGTAGTAACATAATCACTGCGCACGCCCGTCCGCACGACCCCCCCCGCGAGCAAGCTCTGTTGTGTCATCAAGAAGATCAAGCCAAAGATCAGCGTTGCCTTTCTCATCGCGCGCTCTCTCCTAATCTTCGGATAGCTAACGGTCTTCCTCGGCGTAATCTGCCCCCGCTGCTGTCTGCCGACAGGCCCTGAACCGAAGCGCAAACGGCGCGCCTGGTTCAGGCCAGGCAGACGCGGGGGGCGTAATCAGCGAACCCGGGACTTGATTGATCAGTAAAGTATCACCACGTTAACATTGGGCAGAATCACATTTCCCGTGGCATTATCCGAACCCTCTGCCAAGGCGTTGCCCCCGTCATCCGCCAGGTGCCCGACGCTGTCCCGCAGGTGGCTGCCGATGACGCCCTGCCCCGCACCGATGTTGCCCCGTTCTCGCAACCGCAGGCCCAGGCGCGGCCCGGAACCGTCCGCCTTATCGCCTTCCGGCTTGACCCCGGATTCGCCTCCCACCGGCAGCATCCCCTTGAAGCGGCGATGCAGTTGGTTGATCTCGTCCCGGTCGTCCTTGTCTAGCCGCAGGATCTTGCCCAGCTTCTTCATATCGCCGCGTATCTTGCGGCCGCCGTCCACGTACCTCACGTCATCCTCAAGGCGCACGAAGACTTTGCCCTCAACGTTCTTTATCTCGAACTTGCCATCCCTGTAGGTCACCAAGAACTCCGTGCCGCGCACGCCGCACACCGCGCTTCCCGCGGTGACGTTAAACCGGGATTCCTTGGTCAATAACTTCTTCGCGCGCGCCAGCAACCGCCCATAGGCCAGCTTCAGCTCTATCACCTTGCTCTTCTTGCCGAAGCGCAGGTCGGTTATCTTCACTCTGGTGCTGCCGGCAAGCTTGACCTCGCTGCCGTCAGGAAACATCACCACCACGCCGCCGTTCTTCCCCACATCGAGCGTCCAATCCTGCTCGAGACGGCCGCCGCGACGGGCTTCTTCCCAGGCGACGCCGTCAACGCTTATTCGCACGTCGCCCTCGACGAATACAAGCCGCGGTTGCTCGCTCGCGGCGTTCCCGCCACAGACCGAGAAGACCATCGCTATCATCCCCAAGAAACACGCAGCAATTACCCTTTTCGCATTCATCTCATCCTCCCTTTTATACTTGACCTGAAGTGTATCATCTATGTTAGGGATGTCAAGGGATGCCCATTCATTAGATAATCAACATCGCGTCCCCATAGCTGTAAAACCGGTATCCCCGGCGCTTCGCCTCCTCGTATGCCCGCATCACCAGGTCACGCCCCGCGAAAGCGCAAACCAGGGCCAGCAGGGAACTGCGCGGCAGGTGGAAATTAGTTATCAGGGCATCCACCGCTCTGAAATCGTGCCCGGGACGGATGAAGAGATCGGTTACGCCTCGACCGGCTATGATCCTCCCCCGGCCATCGACTTGGCTCTCCAATACGCGGCAAACGGTGGTGCCCACGGCGATCACCCGTCCCGCCCTGTTTACCGCCCCCGCCGCCTTCGCTCCCAGACTGAAGCGTTCCCCCTCTATGCTGTTATCGGCCAACTCTCCCCTCATCTCAGAACGGAAGGTACCCGGGCCGACATGCAGGGTACCCCGCGCAACGCCAACACCCGCCCGCCCCAAGCGCGTGATCAGGCGCCGGCTGAAATGCAGCCCCGCGGTTGGCGCCGCCGCGGACCCATACACCCGCGCGAACACCGTCTGGTAGCGGTCCCTGTCCTCCCGGCGCGATGGCTCCGACGGCTTCCTCTTTATGTATGGCGGCAGCGGCATACGCCCGTAGCGTTCCAGGTATGCCCGTAATGGGCCGGTATGCCGCAGATCGACCAGTGAATAGCCCTCCCCCAATTGCTGCAGGCAGTAGGCCCGCGCGCGCGCGGGCAGTAACAGCACCTCACCCGGACAGAAACGGCGATAGGGGTTCACTAGCGCCCTTCTTCGGCCCCTTCCCTTCGTTTCCAACAGCAGCAGCTCTACCCGCCCCCCCGTCCCGGCTCTTCTGCCGAAGAGCCGGCAAGCCATCACCCTGCTATCGTTCAACACCAGGCAGTCGCCTGGACCCAGCAAGCGCGGCAGGTCACGAAAGTGGTGATGGCTGAGACGGCCTGCCGCTCGCTCGACGAGCATCAAGCGGGAATCTTCGCGGCGCCCGCTTGGTTCCTGTGCGATGTGGTTTCGCGGCAGGTGGTAGTCTAGGTCGGATGCTTTCATTGTCGTTTGTCGCCTGCCCTGAGCGAGGCTCAGCCGAGTCGAAGGGTTCGTCGTTCGTCGTTTGTCGTTCGCATTTCGCGCAGGATGCATACGGCACGACGCGCTAACGACTAACGACCAGCGACCAACGACCAAAGCTTGGCGACCAACGACTAACGACTAGCGACCACCTACTGTACCCACTTCTTGATACTGCAATCCTTGAAATAATATCGCAGTATCGCCTTGTAGTTACCTCCCTCTTCCGCCATACCCAAAGCCCCCTCCTGGCATAAGCCCACGCCGTGACCCCACCCCAGCCCCTCAAAATATATGTTCTTCGCATCCCCGCTCACCTCGAACTTGGCGCTACGCAGCCTGTCGTAGCCGATGATAGCGCGGAGATCGCCCCCCCTGACCACCCTCTCTCCCAGCGGCGACAACAAGCGCACGCTGCTGGCCCTGCCGCTGCGGTCAACCCTATTCACCTTCAGGCCATACACACCGGGCAAGCCCCGCTCTGCGCATATCCTCTCCAATTCCTGCCGCCGCAGGGCCAACTGCCAACGGTAGTGCTTTCTCCCCTGGCAGTAGCGGCACCAGCGCGACCTTAGGTATGACAGTTCCCTTGACCATACCATCTCGGAATCAGCGGTGCAGCCGCCACAGTTGGCGTGAAAGAAGGCGGTGATCACCTCGCCACGGTACCACAATACCTGCCCTTCCGTCTGGCTTGCCGCCTGCCGCATCGGCTCCATCCCCTCCACCCGGCCGGGATATACCTGGCTGGTGACCTTCGCCGTCAACAGGGGCGTGCCGCCGCCCCGCAGGTGATGGCAGAGGGCGAAGGAACGCGTGGCCACGGCCTGCGCGCGCAGGGCCTCGGCATGCCACTTGGGGCTCACCTCCCCCATCATCACGCAGGCGGTGTATTCCTCCAGGTCGACGTTGTTTATCACCTGCACGCTTCCGTCGTCCATCGGCCTCAGCTCGATATTCCCCGGGTAGCGTCGCAGGTCGTATTCCAGGCTCTTTCCCAGCGGCGGCCACAAGAAGACGCCTGCCGCAGGGATAGAAGCGGGGTCAACGCGGTATTCCCCCCTGAAAGCGAAGGGGGCTGAACCTTTCTCGCCCCGCCTCTCCTCTACGCTGCCGCCGCCGGGCACGCTTATCTCAAAGCGCCTGCTTTCCACGCCCAGCGTGACCTGCACCGTCACCGGACGACCCGGCGCGACGCCCACCCGTTCCGGCGTCGGCCGCCTTACTGGCTTGGGAGCACAGGAAGTATACAAAGGCAGCAGTCCGAGTAGACAGCAGACAGTAGTCAGTAGACAGGGGGATGGGCGCCGCAATGTATTCTTCCTTGCATTAGGTGGCTGATACTTCGAACCTTGGGTCTCGGACGCCCGAGGGACGCGGGCGGCAATCTTCCTTGGTGTGATATGGGAGATTGCTGCGTACGGAGGATTCTGCGCACTTCTTCATCCTCGGCTGGCACCTTTTACGACATCCGCCATCATAAAGACAAGCAACGAGCGACTAGCGACCAGCGACAGCCCTGTCATAACAATTTACCCTGCACCCCCTTCGGCATCTTGAGCCCCAGGTGCTTGAAGAGTTTCGGCGTCGCCCGGCGCCCGCCCGCGGTACGGTCAAGCAGGCCCACCTGCACCAGGTACGGCTCGTAGACGTCCTCGATCGTATCCACCTCCTCCGCGATAGCCGAGGCGATGGCTTCCACCCCTACCGCGCGTCCCCGGTACTTCTCGGCCAGCGCCAGCAGGATCTTCCGGTCCATGTCATCCAGGCCCAGCGTATCGACGCCGAGCATCTCCATCGCCTTGGCCACAGTGCCGGCGCTTATCGCCCCCTTCTCGCGCACCTGGGCGTAATCTCGCACCCGCCGCAACAGGCGGTTAGCCACGCGCGGCGTGCCGCGCGAACGCGCGGCGATGGCCGTGGCCCCATCAGCACTTATCTCCACCGGCAGGTCTTGCGCCGAGCGCAAGACCACCTGTTCTATCTCGGCAGCGCTGTAAAAATCAATGCGGTAGGATAGGCCGAAGCGGTCACGCAAGGGCCCCGTGACATACCCCGCCCGCGTCGTGGCGCCGATGATGGTGAAGCGAGGCAGGTTCAGGCGGAGCGTCCTCGCGTAAGGCCCCCTGCCCGTGACTATGTCCAGGCAGAAGTCCTCCATCGCCGGGTAGAGCACTTCCTCTACCACGCGGGGCAAGCGGTGCACCTCGTCTATGAAAAGGATCTCTCCCGGCTGGAAGCCGCTCAGAATTCCTACCAGGTCCCCCTTCTTCTCCAGCACCGGCCCGGAGGTGACCTTGACCCGTACCTCCATCTCGTTCGCTATGATGTGGGCCAGCGTAGTCTTGCCCAGGCCCGGCGGGCCGTGGAAGAGCACATGCTCAAGGGCCTCGCCGCGGCTGCGCGCCGCCTCCATGCTCACGTTCAACTTCTCGCGCAGTTTTTCCTGCCCGATAAAGTCGGCCAGGCGTTTCGGCCTTAGCGCCAGGTCGCCCTTCTTCTCGTCCTCAACGGCAGTGCCGCTGACAACGCGCTCGTTTTTCCTTTTCTTATCCACAGATTTCACAGATTACACAGATCCGTTCAGCATCTTAACTTGGCGTGCCGCTGGTTATGTGTTCGTTCTTCTCTGTAGTTTTCTTCTTGTCCATTGTTCTCTCGTATTGAGTATTGGGTAGTGGGTATCGCGTAGCGCACAGCGCGAAGCGACACGGGCCCATCCTGTCTTGCGTTACCAGTATTGGGCAGGTTTATGGGATGCAGTTACTCACTACTCAATAAGCAGAGCTTGCCGCGCCGCGATACTTGCGTCGCAGAACAGGCGGTGCCCGTGTCGCTTCGCGATAAGCAAAGCTTGTCGCTCCGCGATACTTGCGTCGCAGAACAGGCGGTGCCCGTGTCGCTTCGCGATACACAATACTCAGTACCAAGAATGCTACTTACTAAGCCTCCCCAACGCCGCCTTCACCAACTCTTCCGTTTTTCGCCCTTTCGCCGGCCCGCCCTCGGCCAGGGCACGCCGCGCCAGCGAGGACGGATAACCAAGCGCGACCAGGGCAGCCAGAGCGTCATCATAGGCCGCGTCTTTCACCCGGCCCTGGACCGCGGCCGCTTCATCCCTTAGCTTGTCCCTCAACTCCAGCGAAAGCCGCTCGGCGCCTTTACGACTGACGCCCTGCGCCATCGCAAGCCGTTTCACATCCCCCTCGACAATAGCTCCCGCCAATTCCTCGGCTGTCATCACCGAAAGCAGCGACAGGCCCGCCCTGGCGCCGATGCCCGAAGCGCCTATTACCGCGCGGAACATCCTCAGCGCCGCCGGCGTCATAAACCCGTAGATCCTCGTGCCGGTGGCCTTGTTAAAGTGAGTATGCGTGTATACCTCCAGCTTCTCGCCCGGGCCGGGAGCGCCCTGGATCTCCGTGCGGGGCATCGCCACCTCGTAGCCCACGCCGCCGACGTCGAGCACCAGGTGGTCGTCGGTCACTTCGAGTACGGTTCCACGTAATCTCGATATCATTCCTTTGGCTCCCCGCTCAGCTAGTATTTAGTATTTGGTATATGGTATTTGGTCGTATCAGCAAAGACTAAATACCGCATACCAAATACCAACGACCGCGCATGGCTATTCTGCACCTATTCTTGCCGCCGTGCGCAAATACGAGCAGGTGATCGCCGCCGCAAGCGCGTCCGCCGCGTGGTCCGGCTTCGGTATCTCGTCCAGCCCCAGCACCTGCTGTACCATCACCTGTACCTGTTTCTTGCTCGCCCGGCCATAAGCGGCCAGCGCGCTCTTTATCTGCGAGGGCGTAATCTCTGCCACTTCCAGCTCCCTGCCCGCCAACGCCAGCAGGGCGACTCCCCTCGCCTGGGAGACGATCATCGCCGTCTTCGCATTGCGGGCGAAGTAGAGCGTCTCAAGCGAAACGACTTGCGGCTTCATCTCGTCCAGCGCCAGCTTCACGCCGTCGTAGAGCTCGCGCAACCGCTCGCACATCTCCAAGGCGGGGTCTATGCGCAGGCAACGGTGTTCCAGATGGGTCAATTCCCCTGCCCGCGCCTCGATCAGCCCCAAGCCCAGGTTGGTTATGCCGGGATCGATGCCTAGTATTCTCATGATGTCAGGATAGTCGCTCGTCGCTCGTCGTTCGTCGCTCGTGCATCTCGACCATAAGAACGAGCAACCAGCAACGAGCAACCAGCAACAGATTTCATTTCTCTTTCTCCAGCCTCGCCAAATTCTTCCTCGCCTTCTTGTTACCCGGATCCAGCTCCAGCGCCCGCCGCCACTCGCGCCGCGCCTCGTCCAGTTTTCCCAGTTGGTAATACATCAGCCCCGCACGGTAATGTTCGTCCGCCTTCAGCTTCTCTTCCTCGCTCCTCTCGCTTCGCGACGATTCTAGCCGCTTGCGCAAGGCGCTTGCCTCTTTCTTCAGTACGCCGAGCTTCTCCAATGCCAGGATGGACTCCTCGGCCCCGTCGAAGTCCCCTCCCTTCAAGTCGCTTTCCGCACGGTCCGCCAGGCTTCGCCCCTTCGCCTCTTTTCGCCCCAGGTCCTGGCTCGCTTCGATCTCGGCGCATGCCGCGCGCAGTTCCTTCAACTGCTCCCCGATGTCCCCCTCGCCCCCCAGCACCGCCTCCACTTCCTTCATCAGCGCAGCGGCTTGGCGGCACTTCCCCTGTGCCGTGAGTGCCGCCGCGCGCGCCAGCTTACCTCTCGCTCTCTCCTCATGCCGCCGCCTTTCCGCCCGCGCTATGTCTTTGTCCCACCCTTTCACCTTCGCCTCATCGGCATAGTCGGCGCGAATCGGCTCGAACACCTTTCTTGCCTCTTCCGTCCGCCCCTTCTCCAGAAGGCTCTCGATAAGGGATCCGGCCTCCTCCAACCGCGCAACACGCCTCACGGCCTCGTAGTTCTCGCGGCACCTCTCCACGACGCGGCCGAGCTTCGCTTCGCCCGGATAGATCTCCCGCGTCCTTTCCAACAGCTTCAACGCCTCTTCGAAGCGGCCGCGGCGGTAGTGCTTCATCCCCTTAAGGTAGTAGTGCTCGGCGCTCTCGGCGAAAGGGCGTTCGTCGTCGAACTCCACCTCCTCTTCATCCAGCGTGGCCGACAGAGCCAACGCCTCCCCCGCCCCTGGGTCGTATATCAGCGCCTTCTCCAGGTGCCTGCGGCAGGACTCCAGGCGGCTGCGTGCGTAGTCTTCCTGCGCCGCGGCAAGTTCCTGCCGCGCCAGCCTCTCCGCCCGCCCCAGCCTGCCAGTCTCCTCTATCTCTCTCAACAGTTCCCGCGCCTCGCCGCTGTCCTCGTCCAGCTTCAAAGCCATGCGGCATTCCTGCTCAGCCCGCTTGATCATACCAGCCGCCATGAAACGGCGGGCTTCCTCCATGTGCCCCGCCGCCGCGTCCTCTTTCCTGTCCGCGTGGGCGGGGAGACAAATCAGCAGAATCATCATAGTTACTAGTAACCTTAGCGCCATCGTCCTTTCCTTTAACCTCTCCGCCTCGTCTATCGGGAATCATCCATAGTCAACCGGTGTTGACGAGCGACCAGCGACTAGCGACGAGCGACAACGTTAGATATTTTCTGTCCCCCTCTTCCTCAACTTCATCAGGCAACTGGCGCATACCCAGCAATACTGCGCCTCCTGCTTGTTGACGTTGAAAAACTGCACGCGGTGGTGGGTGAAGCTGCTGGCCGCCGCGCACATCTGGCACTCCACCATCCTGCCCTCTTTGCTCTCGTTTATCACGGCGAAGCTGGTGTATTTTAGTGTGCGCACCATGGTTCGTTCGTCGTGCCTCGCATTTCGCATTTCGTCCGGCAGAGGAAACGATATGCGCTGCACGACGCACTAACATATGTTTCCCAGGTATAGCGGCGTACCA
>CBDVCL010000037.1:0-10168 GCA_965372475.1 uncultured bacterium
TATTTGTCTGTATCTTGTTTCTTGGTGATTGGTTATTTTCCTTCGGATTTCGGAGCTCGGACCTCGGATCTCGCCATTAGACACGAACTCCGAGTTCCCAGGTCCGGCTAATGGCTTATCGCCACATTATCCTCCACCCCCGCCATTATCATCTCCGCCAGCTTAGCGCCGTCGGCCTGCTGCAGATCATCGGGCACGTTTTGGCCGTCTGTGAGAAAAGAAATAGGGAAACCAAAGTTTACGGCCACGTTGAGGATCACACCGAAGCGGTCCGTTTCATCGACCTTGGAGAAGATGATCCGGTTTATGGGCATCACGCCGAAGCGCTCGATTATGCCCAGCACATCGTAATAACGCGTGGTGGCGCTGATCACCAGGTGCACCTCCTGCGCCTCGCTGGCCTCAACGAAATCCTTCAGTTCTTCCAGGCTGGAGCGTTGCCGTGGGCTCCGCCCCACGGTGTCGATGAAAACGACATCCTTGTCCGCCAGGCGCCGTACAGCTTCCTTCATCTCCGCCGCCGTCATCACCACTTCCACGGGGCAGCCGATTATCTTGCCGTAGTATTTTATCTGCTCTGAAGCGGCGATGCGGTAGGTGTCAGCGGCGATTATGCCCACCTTCTTGTGTTCTGCCAATTTGTGAAGCGCGGCCAGCTTGGCTACCGTGGTCGTCTTGCCCACGCCCGTAGGCCCGACCACGGCTACTACGCGCGGCTTCGCCGGCGGCCCTGGCGGCCCGCTCGCCACCCTCAGCCAGCTTACCAGGTCAGACCTCATCTGACGCAGGACAGCCCTCTTGTCGTCACGCTCCTCCGCCGGCAGAACGGCAACGACTTTCTGCAGCACCTTGGCGGCCAGCTCTTCCTCCACGCCCACCTTGACCAGGCCCCGGCTCAACTCATCCGCGCCCCAAGCCGGGTTTTCCGCGGGGACGGTCGAGGTGGGGCGGGCCGCACCACCCACAGCGCGCATCTCGTTCAGTTCACGCAAGCGTACCCTCATCCTCTCCGGCGGAGCCGATGCCGGCGCCGCGTCCACCTGCCGCCGCGAGCCGGGCACAGGCGCCTCCCGTCCCTCCATGATATTCATATCCAGGCCGGCTGTGATCTCGGCCCGCTCACGGCCGAAGAAGCCGAAGAGGCCACCCCGCTTGAATTTCTTTGTGTAGAGGATCACCGCCTCCGGCCCCAGGTCCCGCTTCACCTGCCGCAGCGCCTCCTGTATTGTCGCCGCCTCGAATCGTTTTATTCTCATAGCAGCTCCCAGCCCCTCTCTCGCAAAGAACCCGAGATCATCGCGAAGAGCGCGAAGCGCTCTGGTCTTTCGCGACCTTCGCGGCACTTTCGCGGCCTTCGCGAACTACTTTCACGTACCACTCTCATCGCCAATCCCTATCGTTCCCGCCGAACGCACCTCTATCTGAGGCATCACCTCGTTGTAGGAGAGCACGACGAGGTTGGGCAGGACCTTTTCGATTATGCGCTTGAAGAAGCCCCTCACTCCCGCCGAGCACAGCACCAGGGGTTGCTGGTTCTCTTTTATCATCTTCTCCACGCCGGAGGAAACGCTGCGGTATATCCTCTGTACCTGGCGCGGCTCAAGGTTGATGCTCGTTCCTTTCTCGTCCGTCACCACCGCTTTCTCTATGACCTGCTCCAGGTCAGGAGCCAGGGTGAGAACGTTCAGCACCTTGTCATCGCCGACATACTGCCGGCTGATCTGCCGCGCCAGAGCGCCGCGAACATGCTCGGTGAGGGCGCTGAGATCCTTGGTGCCCCGCGCGCGGTCAGCCAGCGATTCCAGAATGGTCTCCATGTCCCTTATCGACACCCTTTCCTTCAACAGCTCCTGCAGCACCTTCTGCAGGTCGCCCAGGCTCATGAGTGTGGGAACGAGCTCTTCCACCACCGCCGGCGATTTCGACTTTACGTTATCGATCAGGCTCTGCACATTCTGGCGCGTGAGTATCTCGTAGGCCTGGGCCTTGATCACCTCGGCCATGTGGGTGGCGATCACGGAGGAGATGTCCACCACGGTGTAGCCGGTCGCCTCGGCCCTCTCCCTCATCTCATCGGTTACCCATTTCGCCGGCAAGCCGAAGGACGGTTCCTTGGTATCGATCCCCTCCAACTCGTTCCCCTCGCCGCCGTTCGTCGCCTTCATCGCCAGGAAGTGCCCGATCATCATCTCCCCCCGCGCCAGCTCGACTCCCTTGACCTTGATCACGTAGACATTGGCGGGCAGTTGCAGGTTGTCGCGAATGCGGATGGGCGGCACGATCAGGCCCAGCTCCATGGCGTTGTTCCTGCGGATCATGGTGATGCGCTCCAGCAGGTCACCTCCCTGCGCCTCGTCCACCAGGGGCACCAGGCTGTATCCCAGCTCCAACTCCAGGGTATCCACCTGCAGCAGGGGCGCCATGTCCTCGGGCGCGCGTTTCGCATCCTCCACCGGCTCTGCCTCACCCACCTCCTCGGCTTGGCGCGAGGCGCGCGTCACGGCGTAACCTGCGCCACCGCTGATCACCGCCAGGATCAAGAACGGCACCGTCGGCATGCCGGGCACCACGGCAAAGCCAATCATCATCACCGAAGCGATGTAGAGGGCGCGCGGCTGGGCCAAGAGCTGCTTGGCCAGGTCCATGCCCAGGTTCGACTCCGAAGCGGCCCTGGTGACGATGATACCGGTGGCCGTGGCCATGATGATAGAAGGCACCTGCGTGACCAGGCCGTCACCTATGGTCAGCAGGGTGTAACGCTGCAGGGTATCGGCCAGGCTCATGCCGTGCTTCAACAGGCCCACGCCGAAGCCGCCGAGGATGTCGGCGACAAGGATTATTATCGCCGCTATCGCGTCGCCGCGAACGAACTTGCTGGCGCCGTCCATCGCCCCGTAGAAATCCGCCTCGCGTTCCACATCGTGGCGGCGCTGCCGCGCCTGGTCGTCCGTTATCAGGCCGGAATTCAGGTCGGCGTCTATCGCCATCTGCTTGCCGGGCATGGCATCAAGGGTGAAGCGGGCGGCCACCTCCGCCACGCGCTGCGCGCCCGAGGTCACCACTACAAACTGGATGACCACGATGATGATGAAGACGACAAGACCGACAAAGTAATTGCCGCCGACGACAAAGCCGCCGAAGGCCTCGATCACGTTGCCGGCCGCATCACCACCCTCGTGGCCGTACAGGAGTATCAGCCTCGTAGCCGAAACGTTCAGGGCGAGGCGGAAAAGAGTCGCGATAAGCAGCAAGGAGGGGAAGATGGAGAACTCCAACGGCTGCAGGGTATACATCGTCACCAGTAACACCAACAACGACAGGGTGATGTTAAGCACCAGCATGATGTCCAGCAGCATCGGCGGCATCGGCAATATCAGCATGGCGATGATCGCCATCACGCCGACCATCACGAGGAAATCGCTGTAGCGGGCGAATGTCGTTAAAGGGCTCTCTGCCATGGTCTTTCGCGGAGCGCAAACACGCTCCTCCTTTCAATATGCGCCTATCAAGCTAGGTTGTCGCTTCTCCCTCTTGTGCCGCGAAGCCCTGCGGCGCCGGCCCTTCCCGGTGCTCCCGGCTCAAACGGTAAACATAGGCCAGCACCTCGGCGACCGAAGAGAATAATTCCTCGGGGATAGTCCCACCCACCTCCGCGCCCTTGTAGAGCGCCCTCGCCAACTCCTGGTTCTCCACGATGGGCACATTCGCGTCGCGCGCCTTTTCCTTGATCCTCTCGGCGAGCAGCCTCGCCCCCTTGGCCACTACCATCGGCGCCGGGTCCACATCGCGGCGATAGCGCAGGGCGACGGCGTAGTGCACGGGGTTCGTCACCACGACGTCGGCCTCCGGTATCTCCAGCATCATCCGCTTGCGGGCGTATTCCAACTGCAAGCGCCGGATGCGGCTCTTGATCAGCGGGTCACCCTCCATCTGCTTGTATTCGTCCCGCACCTCCGACTTGCTCATCTTCAGGCTGTCCTCGTACTCCCAGCGCTGGTAGAAATAATCCAGGATAGCCAACACCACCAGCACCATCGCCACGCGCAGCATTACCAGGTAGGAGATCCCCGCTATGTATTTCATGATCTCCCAGACGGAGAGGCCCATCAACGGCACCAGTTCCTCGATCCTGCCGCGCAGGGTCAGGTAGGTCACCATGCCGATGACCGCTATCTTCATTATCGACTTCAAAAGATCCACCAACGAACGGCGGGAGAAAAGGCGCTTGAAGCCGTTGACCGGATTCATGTTTGAGATCTTGGGCGTGATGGGGGAAGTGGTGAAGAGGAAGCCCACCTGGATCAGATTAGCCGCCAGCGCCACCACCAGCGTGGTCAGGGCGATGGGGGCCACGACACGGGCAATGTCTATTATCACGCCGAGAGCGAAGACGTCCACATCCTCCAGCGTCATCAGCGGAGCGGCGAGGCCGGCGAAACGCCCGGCCACGGCGCGGTGCAGGGCCTGATAGATCGACTCCGCCCCAAAGCGAAAGAGGACCACCAACGCCAGCAGGGCGATGGTGGAATTGAGCTCCGTGCTCCGCACCACCGTCCCCTTCTTGCGCGCCACCTCCCGCCGCCGCGGCGTCGCTTTTTCTGTCTTTCCCGGCTCAGCCATTCTTCTCGTCCTTCGCCGCTCGTCACTCGTCGTTCGTTGTCATCGCCAACGACTAACGACCAACGACTAACGACTCCCTATGATAATGCTCGTACTAACACATATACATCCCGCCACGTGTTCGCCAGCAGGCCGCTGAATATGTAGGCGTAATAGCGCATGCACAAGCCGACCATCAACAGGCCCATAGCTATGCTCAACGGCAAGCCGACGATGAAGACGTTTATCTGCGGCACCGTGCGCGCCAGCAACCCCATGGACAGGTTAGTGAGGAAAAGGACGGCGATGGCCGGCGCGCCGATCTTGATGGCGACTGAAAAGACATCCCCGAACATGGCGCTCAACTTCAAGAAAGCCCCTTCCGACAAGTGCAGTTCTCCCAGGGGCACCAGGCTCATGCTGTCGCCAAGGGCGCGCAGGACATAGTGATGGCCGTTTAGCGCCAGGAAGAAAAGCGTCGCCACCAGGAACTTGTACTGCCCCATGACGGAGACCTGGCTGGAGGTGACCGGATCGATGACGTTGACCACGCCGAACCCCATCTGCATATCTATGATCTGCCCGGCCAGCTGGATCGCCACGAAGATGAGATAGACGGCGAAGCCAATGAACAACCCCATCAGCAGCTCCTGCCCTATGGCCAGCGCCAGGCCCAGGGCGCTCTTCAGCCCGGCGGCATACCCCAGGGGTATTGCCGGTAAGAGCAGAAAGGACACCAGCGCGGCGAGCCCGATCTTGACCATCACCGGGACATTCAGACTGCCGAATACGGGGGCGACGAGGAAGACGCCGCTCACCCGCGTCAACACCAGCAGGAAGAGAACCAGTCTCGCTTGCGCTATGTCGAATATGTCAATCATCATGCCTTTCCCGCTTCCCGCTTCCCACTTCCCACTTCCGGCTTCACCTAACAATATCCGGTATATTCATGTAAACCCAGTTGGTGAACTCCATAAGCGTGCTCAGCATCCAGCGGCCGAAGACGACTATCGAGATCATGATCGCCACGATCTTGGGTATGAAGGTCAGGGTCATCTCCTGTATCTGGGTCACGGCCTGCAGGATGCTGATCACCACGCCGACCAACAGGCCGAAACCCAGCATGGGAGAGGCCACCAGCAGGGTGATCATCAGCGCCCAGGACCCGATGTAGCTTACTTCGTCTATGCTCATGGTTTTTCGCGGAGCGAAAAACCAGAGCAGGTGAGCAGGTGAAGAGGCGAGCCCCCCTGTCTGCCTGTCGGCAGACAGGCAGGGGGGGCGGTCTCCTGTTCTACTGCTCTACTGCTCATAGTATTTCTCGCTCTCTTATCCCTTGTTGAACTCACGCCCCCTAAGCAAAGCTTAACGACAACGAACGCATCGTAAGGTTCCAGCCGTCGACCATCACGAACAGCAGTATCTTGAACGGCAGGGATATCATGATCGGCGGCAGCATCAGCATACCCATGGACATCAAGGTGCTGGCCACGACCATGTCGATGATCAGGAACGGCAAGTACATGAAGAAGCCTATGATAAAAGCTTTCTTCAACTCCGAGGTGACGAAAGCGGGCACGAGCACCAGCGTGGAGATGTCCTCGCGGTTGCGCGGGCGCTCGCTCTTGGAGAGAAAGACGAAAAGGGCCAGCGATTTCTCCTCCGTCTGCCGAAACATGAAATCCCGCAGCGGCGCCATCGCCTTCTCCAGGGCGACGCCGCTGCTGATCTTCCCGTCCAGGTAAGGGCGAGCGGCGTCATCGTATATCGCCTGCCCCACGGGCCTCATCAGGAAGGCGGTGAGGAACAGGGCCAGGCCGATCAGTATCTGGTTCGAAGGTATCTGCTGGCTGCCGAGGGCCTGCCGCAGAAAAGACAGCACGATGACGATGCGCGTGAAACTGGTCATCAGCATCAGGATCGCCGGCGCCAACGAGAGCACGGTGAGAATGAAGAGGATCTGGAAGACCAGGGCGACGTCGCCCGGTCCCTTGGCCTCACCTATCTTCACCTCGATACTGGGCAAGGGTATCGCAGCCGCCTCAGCGGCAGCAACGCCCAGACCCAGGATCAGTAACATTATAATAGACGTCTTTCTCATCCTTGCCCTTTTTCGGTATTGAGTATTGGGTCGTGAGTAACGAAAGCACTCAATACTCACTACTCCGCCAGCATCTTTAATATCGGTTAATCCCCGGAGGGAGCAATACACAATACCAATCAGTGCTTATCCTTATCCGCCTTCCCCTTCAGCCCTTCCTTCAGCTTCTGCACGGCTCCCCTGCTGCGTTCCAGGTTCTCGCTCTTCTTGACGCGCGAAAAGGCCGACCTAAGGTGCTCGCCGAAATGGCGTAGCGTCTCCGCCGCGGGCGCGGCCCGGCGCAATTCGGCGATGGTCTCTTTATCCTCTATCTTGTCCAGAAGCACGACCGCGTTCTCCGCCAGCCCAACCACCAGCACGCGCTTGCCCACCTCCAGGAGTTGGACGGAATGGCGCGGATCGAAATGAAAACTGCCCAGCAGACGCATCGGCCCCAAGCTGCGCGTGCCTCCGCCGCCGCCCCGCCCGATCGTGCGCCGCATCAAGTGCGCCACGACCACGATCATCGCTACGATGATAGCCAGGGCCAGCGCCAGCTCTCCCAGCTTCACCCACCAGTTGGGCGCGCGGGCCTCCACCGGCGCCTCTGTGATGCGGTCAAGCTCAGCATCGAACCCTTGCGGCAGTCCCGCCGCCTCGCCTGGTTCAACCCCCTTATCCGCCGCAACCGCGGCGGCGGCAGACGCCGGGGACAGGGGCAGAAGCAGAGCACACAGTAAAAGGAGGGCTATCCTCGCTCTTGCCTTAAGCATACGCGCATCAATCCTTGTTCCTTGATCGGACCCTTGAATGATCAGCCCGCAGATCACGCCGCTAAGGCTTCTCTGCGTAATCGGCGAGCTGACGTGACCCCTCACCGCTTCTTCGTCATCGCCTGCAGAACGGCGTGCCTCTGCTCCTTGCTCATAACTTCCGTGACGCGGGTCGCGAAGCTCTCGTCTACGGTCACTACCTCGCCACGGGCAAAAAGCGTGTTGTTGACATAGATGTCCACCGCCTCGTTCGCCGTCTTATTCAGCTCGATGATCGACCCGGGGGCGAAGTTGACCACCTCCTGCACCTGCTTGCGGGCGCGTCCCAACTCGACGGTGATCTGCACCCTCACGTCACCTACCAGCTCTTCCTTTGTATCCGACATCGCGCTCCCCTTTCCCTACTTCGCTATCTGCTGTAAGCCGCCGTACCTCTGATCCTTGCTCATGATCTCGGTGATGCGCACGGCGAAGCTCTCGTCTATGGTCACCACTTCGCCGCGGGCAAAGAGCATATCGTTGACATAGACGTCCACCGGCTCGCCCTCCCGCTTGTCCAGCTCGATAATGGAACCGGGGGCGAAAGTGAGCACCTCGCGCACGTACTTGTTGGTGCGGCCCAATTCGACGGTGATCTTCACGTTCACGTCGCGCAGAAGCTCCAGGCCGGTCTTCATGTCCAAGACCTGTCCCGGCTCAGCTTCGGTGAGCGCCACCGGCTTCACCTCTGCCGGCCCTCCCTCCTGCGTTTGCGGTGAGCCGAGCCCGGGAGTGAACCCCCCCCCTGCCGCCGCTGCGGCACCTTCTGCCGCCGCGGGCGTGGCCGAGGCCGTAGAGACCGCCGCCGCCAGCGCCGCGCCAAGGTAAAACCGCACCGCCACTTGCGTGCCTTTCAGCGTTAGGTTCAAGGCGCCCTGGTTTACCTCGGCGCCCAGGCCGGCCAAGAGCGCCGGCACACCGGCTACGTCGGCCTTTCCGGGCTCGCCCGCCGCCACCTGCGCCCCCGCCACGGCAGTACCCAGGGCCGTCGTCAGGGCCTCAGCCGCGAGCTTACCCATCTCGCCCAAGGCGGAAAGGTGCAGGTCCGTGAGGGCCTCCGGCGTGGCCTCTTCCCCGGCCAGGGCCCCGGCTATCACCTTTGCCGACGTTTCCGGCAGCCACAGCAGGAGCTCTCCCGCCAGGGGGCCGGAAGCCGTGAGGGGAATAGCTACTCCCGCTTCGCTGATGCCGGCGGCCATTTCCGCGGCCGCGCCTCCCGTCAGGTCGGCCATCTCCGCGCTGACCGTCTCGTTGGTCAGGCCACCAAGCGCCTCGGCCATCGCGGCCGCCGCTTGCGACAATATCTCTCTCAAGTCCGCCATCTTTCCTCCTTTTCTTTAGCGGGGCGCCGAAGCCCCAACTTGCCGCTTACCGCTATCTATCCTTTCTTCTGCCCTTCTTCCTTTTCCCCTCCCCCCTTCTGAATCACGTTCGTCACCTTGACCACCTTGCGCTGGCCCATCAGGCCGGGGCGCACCACGAACTTCGGCGACTCGCCCACCACCAGCGAAACCGGCTCGTCCGTCTTGGCGTCCAGGCGCACCACGGTACCCTTGTCCATGGCCATGAAATCCTTCAGCGTGACCTGGCTGCCGCCGACCATGGCCTTGATCGTCACCCGCATGTCCTTGACGACATCCGTCATCTGGGCCATCGTCTCGGCGGTAGAGGCCGTTTTCCCCACCGTGAACCACTCCGAAGTGGAGAGCTTGTCAACCAGCGGCTCGATAACGATATAGGGCAGGCAAACGGACATCTCGCCCTCTACGTCGTTGACCTTGATCTCGAAATCGATCACGCCACAACTCTCGCTGGGAGCGACTATCTGCACGAAGCCCGGGTTGGTCTCAAAGTTATCGAACTTCGGCCTGAAATCGCCGATCTTTTCCCAGGCCTCCTGGTAATTATCAAGGGCGCGGGAGATGATCTTCTCCACCACGGTCTGCTCGATCTCGGTCAGCTCCTTGCCCTCCTCCGGCGCTTCTCCCGGGCCGCCCAGGATGCGGTCGATGAGGAGAACGATCAGTTTAGAGGAGATGTACATGATGATCGACCCTGTGAGCGGCTCCATGGAAAAAACGAAGATCGCGGCCGGGTTCTGGAGCTCCTTGAGGTACTCGCCGTAGTTCATCTGCCGCACCCGCTTCACGTGGATCTCGGCGTTGACCCTGAGATAGGTCGCCATGGTGGTCTGGAAGAAACGGGCGAAGGTCTCATGGATCATGCGCAGGGTATTGATGTGCTCCTTGGCAAACTTGCTGGGGTTGCCGAAGTCGTACTTCTTTATGCGCCGTCCGCCCTTCGTCTCCTCTTCCGCTTCCGGCGCCGCCGTTCCCGCCAGGGCAGCGTCCGCTGCCGCCTCCCCTCCTTCTGCGGCGCCAGCGGCCGCGCTTTCCTCCCCGATGTCGGCTAGAAGCGCCTGCATTTCACTGTCAGTTAAGTTCTCGTCCATTTCTTCCTCGTCACCTCCCTTTTGCGCTGATTACGCGGAACTCCCGCTGATTACGCTGATCCACCACTTGCGCCGCGTAAGCCGCGATGCCTTTCTCGGCGCAATCTGCGAAGAACAACATAGCCCTCCCACGTTACTGTATGGCAAAATCGGTGAAGTAGAGTTGCACCACCGCGCCCTGCCTGAGCACGTTGTTCATCATGTCCATCAGCTCCTCCTTCAGCC
>CBDVCL010000038.1:0-10142 GCA_965372475.1 uncultured bacterium
ATAAGAACCTTAGGCTATCGCCTGAGAACCTTGTCCCTTCTCGGGATAAGAACCTTAGGCTATCGCCTGAGAACCTTGTCCCTTCTCGGGATAAGAACCTCAGGCTATCGCCTGAGAACCTTGTCCCTTCTCGGGATATGGTTGTATGGTCATACGGTAATGATGCTCCCTACAACCTTAAAACCTTACAACTATACAACTTACTTCCGCTTCTCCAACTCAGCGACCAACTCACGCACCCGAGCCGCATCCTTGGCCTCGGCCTCCGCCGCCAGGTACTGCCGCAGGTAAGCCAGCGCCTTCTCCTCCTGGCCTTCCAGTTCGCTGTAACCATAGCCGGTGAGTTTCACCAGTTCCGGCGACGCCCCCCACAGTTTCCATGCCGTCTCAAAGAACACCAGGGCCTTCTTCGCCTGGCGCCGCCGCAGGAAATACTCCCCCCGGGCGACGAGCAGTTCACGGTAGCGCGGGTTGACACCCAGCGCCTTGAAAAAATAAACATCGGCCCAGTCCACGTCCTGCGTCTTTCCCCCTGCCAGCGAATCATAACACAGGGCCAGGGCGGTATAGGCCTGCACCGACCGCGGCTCCGCCTTGGTGACGCGGACGAAATACCTTATCGCCTTCTCCAACTCCCCGCCGGCCATGTGGTATCGGCCCAGCCAATAGAGGACAAAGGGCGCCTCTCCGGCAGCCCGCCTGGTCATAGCGAGGTAATACGCCCTGGTTTCGGTGGACGCCGCGGCCAGGGCCAATGACTGCGCGTAAGCCGCTACCAGGCAACGCGAAGGCCAATTGGCCCAACGACTTTCATCCTCCAGAAAGCGAGGCACGGGCTGCTGCGGCAGGCCCTGCCTCTCGCCCCGCACCAGTTTCAGAAGCCCCCAGGACTCACCGGCAAGCCCGAGCACGCCGAGATAGGAAGATGCTGTATCGTAAAACACCCAGGGCGAGCTTGCCAGCCTGTCCAGGTGGAACCTGCGCCGATAGTCCTCCGGCTTGCCTTCCTCCACCAAGCGGCGCATCTCGGCGGCGCCGCCATAAATCTCCGGCTGCACATGGCAAAGGTCGCGCTCCCGTCCCCAGCCCCTGGCATGCAGGGAGAAGACCGGCGGCGAAAAGAAGCTGTCCTCCAAGTACACGGTCGCTTCGTCGGGGGTAAGCTCGAGGATGCCGCGCGCGTGGTCATAGCCGTAGCTCAACCCCGAAAGGTCCGGAAAATGCCGCGCCCGTTCGCCACCCACAAAGATGAGCAGGGCGGCGGTCAACCAGAAGACCTTCTTGGACCTGCTTTTCGCCGACGCAGCGGCCCTGGCCAACAGCAGGCCGCAACCAAGGGAGAAACAGAAGCTGAGCAGGAATCCCGCCCCTTCCTCCATCATCTTCCCCCCGATGACGGTATCAAAGCAGGGATAATTCGCCAGGATAACCGCCGCCAGGAACCCCAACGCGGCGAAGACGTGCCGCCAACGCCGCAGCATCAGTATTCCCAGCAAGCCGAAAAGGCCGGCCGGGAAAGCGAAGTATACCAGGCCCCGCGCCGCTAACTTCACATTGCTAAGCGACAGGTAGTCCGACGGCAGGAGATAACCCAGCA
The DNA here is from genome assembly GCA_965372475.1 of uncultured bacterium. Taxonomy (GTDB): domain Bacteria; phylum Oederibacteriota; class JAUXIB01; order JAUXIB01; family JAUXIB01; genus CBDVCL01. The sequence continues at coordinate 1,598 of CBDVCL010000038.1, forward strand.
GTGCCCAGAAACGGACGGGATGTGCCGTTTCCAGGACAGGGCCGACAGCGGCGCGCAGAGGAAGATAAAGGAAAGGCGATACACCGAGCACCAGGACGCACAAGCCCAGCACAAAGCGCTTGAGCCCTTTCCAACGTACAGCCCCCGGCAAAAACAGCAAGAAGAAAGCCCAGCCATAGGGGGAGGCGACCAGGGAAAGCGCCCAGAGATAGAAAGCCGTCAATCTACGCCGCCGCAGCCCTTCGGCCGTCAAAGCGAGAGCGGCGAGCACCAGGAGGAAAGAGGCCAGCGCTCCACCTCCCTGCGCCAGGGCAAGCACCCCCAGGCGCGGCTCCAGGGCGCCGAGCAGGACGACTATCAAAGCCGGGGCGAGGGAGTCGCTCAAGCCAAAGCGCCCCGCCAGACGGCGCATAAGCACCAGGAACAGCAACAGCGTGAGGGGAAGAAGCAAGAGGTTCGCCAAGCCAAGCCCCACCGCGGCCAAGGGCGTTACCATTTCCAGACAACGCAGGACGAGAAGGGAGAGGGGGTCGCCCGGAGAAGAGGGTATGCCGAGGCAAGACGCGGCCAGCCGCCTGTCCGCGTCAAAAGCGACCGCGGCCGGCGGCGCGGCGCGGTGCAGGTAGAAGGCGAAGAGGGCGAGGAAAATGATTATGGGAGTGGTTTTCTTGATGAGTGTTCTTTTTCCGGTCATTACCGGTGTTCCCAGTGAGCGTGCTAAGGAATTATGAATGCTGAATTATGAGTTATGAATTGTGAGTTACAAGTTATGAGTTGCGTGCTTTGTTGACCTTCAATTCATACTGAGGGGTGCGTGAAATAGTTTGCAGCTCTTGCCGTCAGCGTGATCCATGATTCGGCGAGTTTGGCTTGTGTGCACCGTGTTACCGGGAGCTGGTGATTTAAGAGACAAACGACAAAAGCAAACTGTTTTATGCCTCCGGTAATAACTCACAACTCAGAACTCAGAATTCATACTACTTTTGGCAATACGGGCAATAATACGCGTGCCGGCCGCCCAGCTTGACGCTCTTGATCTTCGTCTTGCACTTGGTGCAGGTGGCGTTGCGGCGGCGATAAACACAGATGGGAAAAGGATAAGACCACCCCTCGCTATCGCGCGGTCTCAATTCCATCAGGCCGTAGCCTTCCACGGCGCACGTGGTCAGGTCGCGAATACTGTGATATAGGTCCTTGCGCTCGTCCAGGGACGTCCTTTCCACTTTGCGTCCCGGCTGTATTCGCGCGCGAAACAACGCCTCGTCGCAGTAGATCCCGCCCAACCCATAGACCAGGCTCCCCCCCAGGAGCCTTTCCTTTATCTTGCCCTTCTGCTTGACCAGCGCCAGACTGAAAGCCGGCCAGCTGTAATCAGGGCTCAAGGGGTCCAGCCCCGAATGCCGTACCCCGGGGAGTGAATCCAGATCGCGTTCCTTCATCAGCTGGACGCGGCCGCTCTCGCCCTTGCCCTGCAGCGCCAGGGACACGTCCCCGAAGTCCAGGCGCAAGGACAAATTTGGCGGCGCCTTCTCTGCCGCAAGCAGGTTCACCACGCTGCCGCTGCCAAGCTGGAAGGCCAGCGCCAAGCCGCCCTCGAAACATATCACGGCGTACCGTCCCAGCCGCCCCACCCGTTTCACGGCCTTGCCGGCCAGCGCCGCGAGCAGTCGCTGCCTGCTTATTCCCCGCAGGACGCCCTCTCGCTTGGCCCGCAGGCCCTTCAGATTCCGCCGCCGCAACCTTGCGTCGAGACTGCGGGCGATCGCTTCTATTTCAGGAAGTTCCATGGTTGTTGATTATAACATAAGGGGCAGTATCTCGTATCTCGTATCTGGTATCTCGTACCGCGAAGCGACAAGGGCCAGTATCTCGTATCTGGTATCTCGTATCGCGAAGCGACACGGGCCAAACCTGTTCTACGCTTCAAGTATCGCGAAGCGACAAGCTCGGCTCATCTCGTCCGTCTTACCAGGCTGTAGGGCCCTTACTGCTCGCCCCGTCGCCGTTTCGCCGCTTCGCCCCTCGCGCGCCCATCCATCTCTTCGGCTTGCCGCGCGCGCCCCGTCCTGCGATAGATCTCCCCCAGCGCCTGGTGGATCTCCGCGTGATCATAGCCGCCCCGCAAGAGACGCTCGAAACATCGCTCGGCGCCCAGCCAGTTGCCCAACGCCAGGTGTATATAAGCGAGCTTCTCCATGGCGTCCAGCTCCATCTCCGGCACCTCGCTCAGGCGATAGAACGCCGCCGCCGCTTCGCCCAGTTGCTTTCGCCGCAGGTAGGCGAACCCCAGGGCACTGATCACGCAGGGCGCTCCCGGGTTGCGGCGGTCCAGCTCCCTGATATCAGCCAGTGCCCCGTCCAAGACCTCCACCTTCTCAGCGTAGAGCACCTCCTCCCTCCTGCGGGCGAGAAGCCGCACGTCTGACAGCTTCTCGTTGTTCTCCAGGTAGAAATCGAACATCTTCCCCTGCAGGGAAGGCGCCTTGCCTCCTGACAGGTAGCCGAGCGAAAGCAGCCGCCTCTTCTCGTCCGAGCTAAGGCGCGCGGGGCCAGATACGGCCCCTGGCGCGGAAGCGTAGAACCCGCGGATCGCCGCCGACATCTCCGCCACGAGCTCCTGCTTCTCGGCCGCGAGGTCCCTGTGCTCCCCGGGATCGTAGTAAAGGTCGTAGAGCTCGGGCCGCTTCTTGAGGATCAGCTTGTAGCGCCCGGTGTTGAGGGAGAAGATCATCGGCCAGCGAAACTCGACATAGGGCGCGACCGCCTCGGCGTAGCAAGGTAGGTTGCCCGGCCTATCGTCCTTGAGCAGGGGCAACAGCGATTCCCCGTCCATCGGCGCTTCGGCCTTCAGGCCGGCGTAATCCAACAAGGTGGGAGCGATATCCATGAGACGCACAAGCGACCCCACCTGCCGCCCCCCGTATTCCCCCCCCGGAAAGCGGATCATCAACGGCACGTCCAGTGTCGTCCCGTACTGGCAGAAGGCGTGCGTTTCCTCGCCGTGCTCACCCAGGCCCTCGCCGTGGTCCGCCGTCACCACGAAAAGCGTGTTCTCCAGCATGCCCTCTTGCCGCAGGAAAGAAAGCAGGCGGCCGAGGTTAAGGTCAACGTAAGCGATCTCCCCGTCATAGGGGTCACTGAATTTGTCCTCGTACATTGACGGCGGCTGATAGGGGAAGTGGGGGTCAAAGTAGTGCAGTAGGAGAAAGAACGGCTGCCGCGCCTGCGCCAGCCATTCAAGCGCGGCCGAGGTGGTGCTCCCCGCTTTGCGCTCGGCGCCCGATACGGCATTCAACCCCACCAGGTTCTGCCGCGCCTTGTCAAAACGTTCATCGTATCGCTCGAAACCCCGTGCCAGACCAAAGGAGGAATGCAGGACATAGGCGGAAATGAAAGCGCCGGCGTGATAACCGCGACGGCGGAAGGCCTCGCTCACCAGGGGAACGTCCCTTGAGAGGCGATAGCAGTTGTTGTAGCGGACACCGTGGTGATATGGATAGAGGCCCGTGAGGATACTTGTCACCGCCGGCAGGGTCGCCGGCGCCGGGCTGGCCGCGCGCTTGAAGAGGACGCTCTCGCGCGCCAGCGAATCGAGGATGGGGCTGGTCGCGTGCGGGTAGCCGTAACAGGAAAGGTGGTCGGCGCGCGTGGTATCCATAACCACGAGGATAACATTTGGCTTCCTGCCGCGCCCGCAGCCGACAAGAGCCAAGGCCAGGAGCAGGACCATCGGTAACAGGTCTTTCTTTACGCCGAGACACGAGAAAGATGAAGGAAAAAGTGAGAAGTAAAAAGGCAGAAGGTGCATGCTCGGCCTCCCGCCTTCTCGCCCCTCTCTTTTCACCGACCCCTTTACCCTTTTTTCTTTTTCCTTTTTACTTTTCACTTTTTCCTTCTTGCTTCATCCTTTACCCTTTACCCTTTTTCCTTTTTGCCTTATTACATACCCCGCCTTTTGCCTTCGCCCGGCTTCCGCCGTCGCTAAAGGACTTCCCCTGAGGGGTCAGCCCCGAAGGGCTTTGGCGGACAAGACGGCGGGCATGGCGGCGGGTGGCGGCCGTTGAAGGCCGCCATTACTGCTCTTTTTCCTTTTTACTTTTCACTTTTTCCTTTTTACTTCTTACTTCCCCCTTCTCCCTTTGCCACCTTTGCAAACCGCCGCTTCAAAGCGTTGCCGATGTGGTTATCGGGATCCAGGCGCAACCCCTGCCGGTAGTATTCACGGGCTTGTTCGACTTCCTTCAGGACCAGGTAGGCGCGCGCGAGGTGAAAGTAAACATCGGGGTCGTGGCGCGATATCTCTTCGCTCTTGCGCCGCGCCTCCTGCAATATTTCCACCGCCTCGCGGTATCTCCGCTCTTGGGCAAGAAAAGAGGCCAGCCGCATCAGTTGGTTGGGGTCCCTGCCGCAGAACTCCACCAGCCTGCGGTAAGTCTCTTCAGCTTTTTCGCTGTACTTCATGCGCGTGTATCCGTCCGCCAGGGCCTGCAGCACGATCGCGCTCTCGCCGTACTGCTGCCTCACTTCCTCCAGCCTGCCCAGTTGCCTTGCCACCTCTTCCTGCCGCTCCGCGACCATCAAGCGGGCGCGCGCCTCTATCACGATCTGTATCATGTCCTTCTTCCCGGTGTAGTCGACGTTGAAGTCCTCTTCCTTTACCTCAGCCACCTCGCGCGGTCCAGTGGACATCAGGTAGCCGAGCGAGCGCAGTTTGTCAACCGCTTGGGCGTCCGGCTGGGTAGCGCGCTGGGCAGCGGAGGGGCGACGCAGGTAGGACAGCAGTTTCCCCCGCAAGCGCCTCGCCTTGGCGTCGGCTTCCGCGTTGACATTGCGAAGCTCCCTCTTGTCGTAGAAACGGTCATAGAGCTCCGGCGCCCCGTGCAGGATATACTTGTAGCGCCCGTCGCTGAGCGAATATAGCGCGGGCCAATTATACTCAAAATACCCCGCCAGCGCCTCGGCGTTGTTCTCCAGTGTCATCTTCTCCACATCGCCCTTGAGCACGGGCAGGAGCGAACTCCCGTCCAGGGGGCCCGGGGCGTCAACCCCCAGGTAGTCAAGCACAGTGGGCATGATATCTATTACTCTCACCTGGCCACCCACGCGGCGGCCGCGCCGCTGCCCGGGCAGGTGGATTATCAACGGCACGTGCAGGGTGCTGTCGTAGAGGAAGAAGGAGTGCGTCATCTCGCCGTGGTCGCCCAGGCCCTCGCCGTGGTCAGAGGTAACAACCACCAGCGTCCGCTCGTAGACGCCCATCTCTTTCAGTCCCCCCAGCAGCTGGTCGATGCAGTTATCGGTGTAGGCGATCTCGCCAAGGTAGCTGCCGCTGCGCGCGCCCGTGAACATCCTGTCATAGGGTACGGGCGGGTCATACTTGTAGTGCGGGTCGAAATAATGCACCCAGATGAAGAACGGCTCCCGCCCGTGCTTACCCAGCCATCCCAGCACGTCGGCGGTGGTTTCCTCAGCGCGCCGCTCGCTATTCGCCTGCCGCACGATAGCCATGGCGTCGGAACGGGACAAGGTGTACTTGTCGCTGTAACGCTCGAAGCCCTGGTCGAGATTGAAGATGGAATCCAGCACGAAAGCGCTGATGAAAGCGGCGGTGCGGTAGCCCTGCTTCTTCATCACCTCGGCCCAGGTCTCGATCCCCTCATCGAGGGAGAAGTAACCGTTGTAACGCGCCCCGTGCGAGCGGGGATAGAGCCCGGTGAGAATGCTCGCGTGTCCCGGCAGGGTCATCGGCGTCGAGGTGAGGCAGTATTCAAAGAGGAAGCTCTGCTCGGCGAGACGGTCGAGCATAGGTGAGATGACCATCGGACCTCCCCGGTAGCAGGAGAGCGCGTCGGCGCGCGTGGTGTCCATGGTTATCAAGAGCACGTTGACCGGTGGTGAGAACACTACCTTGTAGAGGAAGAGCGACCCCGCCACGAGAACCAGCAGGGCGAGGGCCACGCCCAGCCACAGCCAGAGCCTTTTTCGTCCGGGCCTAGTGGACTTAGCGCCTCTTTTCTTTTTCTTGCGGGTCATAACGAGAGTATTATAGCATTTCCCAGTTATATGGTTGTATGGTTATATGGTCGTAAGTAGGTTCGGGGGTCCGGTTATCGGCATTCGTAAGTTAGTGGTCCAGAGTGCAAAGTCCCAAGTCCAGAGTCTGTCTTCTTTCGCATGTTCGGTGTCTGTGCGACGCCTATCCCCCTAATACCAAAGAAAAGGCCCGCTTCATTACGGAGCGGACCTTTTCATTCTTCGAACGACTATCGACTAACGACCCTACTTCGCCCCCCCGCCCCCTCGTCTGCCTGTCGGCAGACAAGCGAGGGGGCAGACGGGGGGGTACGTAGGGCAAACAACTCAATAGAACTTCAGCTCATCAATCAGGCTGTCGTAGCTGTAGATGCCGCTGCCGCCCGGGCCGAGTTCCACGCCCGGCGAGAAGATGGGGTCACAGCTCACGCAGGAGCCGGGCACCGCAGGCAAGCACTGGCAATTCAATATGGAGAAGCTGCTCGGCCAGCCGCTGTTCATCCCCGCGAACGGTATCTCCTGCAGGGCCCAGTCGCCCCCCAACGCAACGTTGCTTACGTGCGTGCAGCCCTCGATCACGGCGGGGGTCAACGGATCATCCGGACACTGTCTGTCCGGGCTGTAGAACCCGCCGCCGTCAAACATCGGCTCGCCGATAGCCACCATCAAATTCGGGTCGCCCCCTAGTGACATGCCATAGAAGGATATGCCTGCGTAAGCACTAATGTCCACGGGACGCCAATTGCCACAGACATTCATCCTCTGCCAGGCCCAGCCGCCCCAGCTATAGCCCTTCATCGAACCTGACAGACGCAAGCATCCACCACCAGCGTAAGCCGTGCCCGTATAATTCGAGATGTCGCAGGTCGCGCCCGAAGGGCTGATCGTGCCGACGCAGTTGCACTGCCACGACATCGCACCTGCCGCGGTGCAATTAAATGACCCGCCCGCAGTGGTCAGGGCGCCTACTATGCCAGTCGTGTTCATCAAGCGGGGATAAAGGGCAGCGTCCACAATTGACTCGTCGTTGCCCATCACACTACACGCCGCCGACATCGGTTGGTGGCACCCTCCCGGCGGCTCGCAGATATCAGTAGTATTCTCGCCCCGGTCCAACCAGGCCGCGGGGATCACCGTGGTCGCCGTAGAGGTCGGCGTCGGCGTCGGCGTCTTGGTGAGCGTGAGCGTATCGGTCTGCGTATGCGTCACGGTAGAAGTATCACCGGCCGTGTGGCTGGCCTCCAGCGTGAAAGTCACCGTAACCGTTGGCGTCACGCTGCAAACAGAGGTATGCGTAAAGGTAAGCACCTGGATCTGCGTGAGTGTTTGCGTGATCTGCGGCGTTATCGGCGTAGCTGTCTTGCCGACCGGGTTACCGGGGTCCAGCGGATGGCTCTGCTCCCTCTTCAAGCACGAGCAATACAGCAGCAGGCACAACGAGACCAGGCAAGAGATGATGGCTTTCTTCTGGATCATGGTGCACCTCCCTTCCATCTATACTGACGAAGGTGAGGCGCGCCGCGTTTAGGCAGTTGTTGCGTTTTTAGTAGTAGAAGAAGAAAAGCCCGCTTCATTATCAAGCGGGCCCTCCCCCATGCAACGATATATGATCTACTATCTACTACGTACGCATTAGTAGAACTTCAACTCATCGACCAAAAAGTCGTAGGCGCCGGTGCCGTTCGGGCTGAGCTGTACCCCCACCGCGAAGATGGGGTCACAGCTCACGCAGGAGCCGGGCACCCCGCCAACGCACTGGCAATTCAGTATGGAGAAACTGCTCGGCCAGCCGCTGTTCATGCCCGCGAACGGTACCTCATGCAGGACCCAGCCAGCGTTCAGCGAAACGCCGCTTCCGTGCGAGCAACCACCACCGCATTGCCGGTCGCCGGAGCGAAAGCCACCGCCGTCGAACTCCACGTTGGCGATACCTATACCGAGATTCGCGAACCCGCCCTGTCTCATGCCGTATAACGATATGCCGTCATAAGCGATGATGTCCACAGGCGCCCAACTGGTGCAGATATTCAGCTGCTGCCAGGCCCAGCCGCCCCAGGTGTAGCCCTTCATATTGCCCGATAGGCGCAGGGAGCCCAGGCCCGCGTAAGCCGTGCCGGTGTAGTTGGAAATGTCGCAGGTCGCGCCCGAGGGGCTGATCGTGCCGCTGCAGTTGCAACTCCAGCTGAAACTGCCCGACCCCCAACAGCCAGAACCTCCCGTGGTCAGCGCCGCCGTGGCGCCAAGCGAGGTGATCCAGCGCGGGTAGAGCCCGGTACTGGTGACCACCTCGGCCAAGTTCGGCGCGGGGCAGGTCATGGCCGCCGCGCTATGACAGCCGCCCATCCCCTCGCAGATATCATTCGTGTCCCCACCCCTGTCTAGCCAGGGCTCGGGGGGAGGGGTATGGGTCGGCGTCTCTGTAAACGTCTCGGTGGGGGTCCCCGTGTCAGTCGGGCTGTTCAGTGGAGTGTCGGTATAGGTATGTGTTTGACTCGCGGTATCAGTCACCCGA
>CBDVCL010000039.1:0-10038 GCA_965372475.1 uncultured bacterium
GGCACGTACTTGTTCTCAAAGCTGCCGTCCTGGTCACAGCTGAAGCTGGTCTTCGGCACATCCGGTTCACCGGTTTCAAAAACCCCCACCTGTATGCTGCGATAGTCAAAGGCCCCGCCCAAGCCGCCCACGCTGCCGATCAGTGTGCCCACCGACTGCCGCGTGGGGATGGTCAGCGGCGCGACAAGGGTGGAAGGGTCAACGTAGCCGCTATAGGGGACATAGTGCGGCACGTCACCATCGTCGAAGGTAACACGCACTTTCCACAGTCCCCCTCCCGACCAGACGGTGAAGGCGCCGCTGGACTGGTCAACGGTCACGGGGTTCTCCCCGAAAAGCTTCGGCGCGTTATCGTCTATGCTTACCGTGATCGGATGAACGTCGGCGTTGGTGATCACCTCTTGCGCCGGTACGCCATGGTTGTAGCCGAGGACAACCCCGGGCACCATGATCCTTGTGAAATCCGTCCCCATGGTGATGGCGATATCCGCATTCACCTCGTAGATCGTAACCGGTGCCTTTACTCCCTGCACACCTTCAGAGGGAGAGCCGCCCTCGAGGAACCCGAAAATACTGTTATAGGTGTTGGCGCTGAACTCCACAACTACCGTCTGTGTCCCTGCCGTAGCTTCCAGGCTGTTGTCGCCATCAAAGGTAAACCAACCGTTGACGTCGGTGGTTATGGGTTTCGAGTAAAGGTCGCTGCAGGATACAACGCAGCGGCTGATGGCCAGGAACTCCGGCACACCTTCACGATCCACCTCGGCCCATATTCTGCCCGTGATCGTGCCCTTGCCCAGCTCGACGAGCCGGAAATATAGATCCGGGCCACCGCTCACCTCGTCAGTGTTCACCTCCAGGCCGGAGGGGGTCCAACAACTGATATGGGGGGATTCCTCGTCATAATAGCCGATGTTGTAGTTGTTAAGCGATTTCAGCCAGTAGTTGGGCGGGCTGGCGGGGACATCTTCGAACGTCACCTCGCCGTCGGCAGCAGTGGCCTTTGCCTGCACCAGCTGCCAATTGTCCATCCTATAAAGATAGACCACCGACCCCTCTATCCTGTCACGGGCCGGCCAGGTTTCATCTTCGTAGACGCGGCATACGATCGAACCCATCGGCTCGATCAGCTGGCGGTTGGTGGCCACGTTCTGCATCGTCAAGCGACGATAGTTGCCATGCAGGGCCGTCAAGGTCGTGCCGCTGAAATCCCTTGTCTCGTATTTCACCCAGGTGTCGGTTTCCCTGTCTATCTCCCACTTGCCGGTCGCGTCTATCTGCACGTCCGTGATGTGCGGGTCGTCGTATAGCACTTCTACCTTGATCATCACCAGGTCGGAGAGCTCCACGTCCTCCTCGGGCCAGGGGCGGGGCGTGGGCACGAATTCGTAGACGTAGGCCAACTCCTCAGCGCCGCTCGGTTCCGGCGTCACCATGCGAGGGACGTCCTCCACATAGCGGACGTCGGCATCGACCAGGTAACGGCTGTTGCGTATGGTAACCGGCTCGATGGCATAGGCGTTGTAATCGTTCTTGCCGAGGTCCACCTTGCCCCTCCCCCAGGGGACGTTGAGGAACTCGTTCTTTATCTCCTCTACCCTCTCCTTGCAGAGGCTAATGGCAACAGACTGGGACTGGGCCTTGAGCACCCCGCCGCTGGTGACACGCAGGACATAGATCATGCCCAGCACGAGTATGGTCAGGATCATGGAAGCTATGGCCACTTCCAGGTAGGTCACGGCGCCGCGCTCGTAGTTTTGCAGGGGACCTTTCATCGCCGTCCTTTCGCTCCTCGCGCGCCGAAGGGTTTCGCCGCGAGTGTTATTCTTTGCGGGCGGCCACACAGGGCCGCCCCTACAAACCGAAGGTGGGGGCAGGTCCAACGACCAGCCCCTCATTATTTTACCACCTGCTTTTCCGATGTCAAGTACGCAGGCCCTTTGCCTCGAGGAGGGAATAGTCCCAATATTACTGCCCTTGCCTGCACCCTCCCCTTGGTCACCTCCGTCGCGGCAGGGGCTAAGTTTCTAGTATCTAGCGCCGAATTTACGTTCGGAGGTGTTCGCTCTTGAACAATTCCTAACAATACACAATTCCTTGCTCACCTCGCGTCTTCGTCAAGCGAAGCGCCCAGAACACACGGTATCGCACCGGCCGCCATCCACACCACCTCACCCGCCTCGGCCGTCAAGCGCCCTGAGCGGTTACCAAGCTCGACCGTCCCGTCCGAGACAGCCACCAGTATCACGTCTCCCGCCACCCCGCCCAGCTCCAGCGCCTTTTTCTCCGCCGCGCTCTTTACGCGTCTTACCCAGTAACGCGCGCCCGCGGCAGCGACGCGCCCCATTTCTGTAGCCACCACGCAGGCGTCACGCCCCTTCGCGCTCAGCATCTCCGCCTCCCCTGAGAGCAGGCGCGCGACCGTCGCTCCAGAATCATCTACTTGCAGGATGATCTCCGTCTGCGGCCCCAATTTGACCTGCCCCCCTCCGCGAGCCAGCTCTAATAGCGTCCAGCCGCGAAGGGATAAGGCACGCAACCTGGCGTCTTCCCTCAGCTCCGTATTCACCGCCGCGACTTCTCCGCCCACCTCCAGCTTGCCGCCAAGATGCTTGACCCGGCCCAGCACCGCCGCTACCCTTTCGCTATCCCCCGAGGCGCCCAGGCCGTTGCCGCGAGCGGCCTCCACGGCCAGCGCCGTCTGCCCCGTGCCCTGCCGCGCCAGACCCGAACGCCAGTGACTCACGCCCAGCCAGCATATCGCCGCGAGGAGAGCTGCCGCCGGCAGTAGGGCCCAGCGCCGCGCGGGGACCAAGCCGCGCGCGAACGCCGCCCACCTGCCCTCGCGTCGCATACGCCGCGCCACGGCGTTCCATGCCGCTCCCTTTTTCGGCTCGCCCGCGCGCAAGCGCAGCAGGGCATCCAGCGCCGCCTGCTCGGCGAGCTGTTTCGCCAGCTCAGAGTCTGCGGCGAGCAAGAGCGACAGTTCTTCCCGTTGCCGCGAGGAAAGGCCGCCCTCGAGAAGCTTCGCCGCCAGTTCTATCATCCGTTCACGTTCCATCTTCTCTCCCTAACGCGGATTACGCGGACTAACCAGCCTTTGGCCGGTGGCGCCCGTGGAAGGACGCCACTACTTCACTTTTCATCCGCTGCCCTTTAACCAGCCTTTGGCCGGTGGCGCCCGCCCGCCGTCGTCAGCGCTCCGTCTTCCATTACTTCAATGGTGCGGAGCGCCGGCTATCCTCCTTCGACGGCGCTTCCTTGGATGTTACTTTGCAGGATAGAAGCGCCGTCTATGGCGGACAGGTTGCCGGGTAAATTTCAGGACGCCACTACTGCATCCGCGAATCGGCCGGGCCTTGCTTAGCGCTCGGCGTCCTCGGCGGATCTATTTCTCCTCTCGATACAACGACGCAGGTTCTTGCGCGCCTGCCACAGCAATTGGAACACTGTCTTTTCCGTGACGCCGAGAGCCGCGGCACAATCCCTCGCTGATTTGCCCGACTCATAGAAGACCCTTACCGCGCTTCGTTGCCGCGCGGGAAGACGCTTGAGACAAGGCCCCAGGAACTCGGCTCGCTCGTCCGCCGTCTCCGCCTCATCAAGGACAGAGAACAATTCTTCCATGCGCGTGCTGTCCATCAGCACCAGCCGCGCCCTGTTACGCTTCCTTAGAGCGTTCCGCGCCAGGTTGCGGGCAATCCCCCTCAGCCAGGGCGCGGCCGGCCTGGCTGGGTCAAAATCCCCCAGCCGGCGATAGGCCACGATAAAAGTCTCCTGTGTCAGGTCTACAGCCAGCCCCCAGTCTCCCATCATGCCGTATAGGTATCCGCTGATGACACGGTTATGTCGCCGGAACATCTCCTCGACAGCCTTCTCCGTCCTTCTATTAGCTATATTGTCGTTCATAAGGGAAAGTTCTAATGTGAATTAGACCCCAAACTGAATACATTTCAATGATATCCCATATCTACACCAAAATCAATTCTCGCCACAGCAATCGTAATTAAAAAGACCATAGCCCCTTAAACGGGTCAATGGTCGTTAGTCGTTAGTCGTTAGTCGTTGGTCGTTAGTCGCTGGTCTCTGATCTTGCCTACTTCTTGCCGAGAGCTTCCTTAAACGCGCTCGTCAACGCCGGAACCACCTGGAAAAGATCGCCTACCACACCGTAGGTAGCGAAATCAAAGATGGGCGCCTCGGCGTCCTTGTTGATGGCGATAATCGTGTCAGAGGTACCCATGCCGGCACGGTGCTGGATGGCGCCGGATATGCCGCAGGCCACGTAAAGCTTGGGGCATACCGTCTTGCCGGTCTGCCCCACCTGGTGTGAATAGGGTATCCAGCCGGAATCCACCGCGGCGCGTGACGCCCCCACCGCGGCGCCGATGCTCTCGGCCAGCTCGCGGATGATAGCGAAGTTCTCGGGCCCTCCCATGCCGCGGCCCCCCGAGACGATGATATCCGCGTCCTCCAGGTTGACCGTGCTGCCAAGCTCCTTGATGATATCGAGCAGGCGCACCCTCAGCTTGATCGCGGCTACGTCAATGTCCTCTACAATCATCTCTCCCTTGCGGCTATCGTCCGGATCGAGCGGCTTCATCACCTTGGGGCGCACCGTGCACATCTGGGGGCGGTAGAAGGGGCAGATTATCGTGGCCATGATGTTGCCGCCGAAAGCGGGCCGCGTCTGGAAGAGCAGCTTCTTGCCGTCCTCGTGGTCGCCGATGGCAAGGCCGGTACAGTCCGCCGTAAGGCCGGTACCGAGCATCACGGCCACGCGCGGAATATAGGAGCGCCCGCGAAAGGTCGCCCCGGTCAGTATCAAGCTCGGCTTGTGCTTGTTTACCAGCTGGGCGACCACCTCGGCGTAAGTGTCCTCCTGGAAGTTCTCCAGCAGTTCGTGCTCGACGACATAGACCTTGTCGGCGCCGTAGGCGATACACTCGGCCGCCTTCTCCCTTATCTCCTTGCCCATGATAACGGCGCACACTTCCTCACCCAGCTTCTCGGCCAGCCGTCTTGCTTCGCCCAGGAGCTCGTAAGTCACCCCCGCTATCTTCCCCTCGCGCACCTCGCCTGTGACCCAGACCCCCTTGTATTCATCGGTGTTTTCCATCTTCGAGCGCTCGCTCTCAATAACGATGGCGTCGAATTTACAGGCGGGGATGCAGGCGCCGCAGAGGTTGCAGTTGTCGTTGAAAACGGCTTTCTTGTCCACGATCTCAACGGCGTCGTAGGCACAGGGCGGGACACAGAGCCCACAACCGGTGCATTTGATGTCTATGATCCTTATACCCATGGTTCGTTCATCGTGCCTCGTGCAGAGCATATCGCTCTGCTGCCAGCGAGATGCGAAATGCGACGCACGCCGCACGCGCTACTTAATGATATTCAGCCCCGAGATGATCTCCTTCAGCTTCTTCACCTGGTCAGAGACCTCGCCCTCCACCATCTCGCCCTTGCCCCTCTGCTCGGGGGCAAAGACCTTTATCACCTTGGTCGGCGAACCGGTCAGGCCGATGCGGCTCTCCATTGCTTCTATGTCCTTCGCCGTCCAAATCTCTATCTCCGCCTTCCTCGCCCGCATGCGGCCCTTGAGTGAGGCAATGCGCGGCTCGTTGATCTCCTTCACCACCGTTATCAACGCCGGCAGGCGGCACTCTATCACCTCGTGGTCCTCCTCGAGCAAGCGCTGGACCTTGATCCGCTTCCCCTCGAGTTCCTCTATCTTGCTGACGAAAGTAATGAAAGGCAGGCGCAGTTTCTCGGCGATGCCCGGCCCCACCTGCGCCGTGTCACCGTCCATGGCCTGCTTGCCGCAGATGATAAGCTCGAACGCACCTAGCTTCTCGATCGCCCGGGCCATGGTATAGGAAGTGGCTAGCGTGTCAGCACCGGCGAAGGCCCTATCGGATATCAGTATGCCGCGGTCACAGCCAAGCGAGATGGCCTCGCGCAGTGCCTCCGCCGCCTGCGGCGGGCCCATCGTCATCACCGTCACCGTGCTATCGCTCCCCAGCCGTTCCTTGACGCGCACCGCCTCTTCGATGGCGTAGGTATCGAAGGGATTGATGATGCTCTCAACACCCGAGCGTATCAGGGTGAAGGTCTCGGGATCGATCTTCACCTCGGTACTGCCGGGGACTTGTTTTATGGATACTATGATATGCATCTTTGGTTGTTGCTCGTTGCTCGTTGCCAGTGCCCGAAGGGCCACGCGCTAGCGACGAGAGACGAGCGACTAGCGACTGCCCTGTCATTTCGTAGATTTACTACTCGCCTCCTTGATCAACCCATTCTTGATCTCTTCCCGCTGGATCTGGTTGGTGCCCTCGTAGATCTGCGTGATCTTGGCGTCGCGCATCATCTTTTCTACCGGGTATTCTTTCATGTAGCCGTAGCCGCCGAACACCTGCACGGCATTCGTGGTGACCTTCATCGCCACGTCGGAGGCGTACATCTTGACCATCGCGCTTTCCTTGGCGATGTTCTTGGAGCCCGCGTCGATCATGCGGCAAGTAGCGTACAAGAGGGAGCGCGCCGCCTCTACCTCCGTGGCCATGTCAGCCAGCATGTGCCCCACCGCCTGGAAGGAAGATATCGGCTTGCCAAATTGCACGCGCGTGCGCGAGTAGTTGACCGCCTCCTCGAGCGCTCCCGCGGCGATGCCCAGCGCCTGCGCCGCCACGCCGGGGCGGGAGAAATTGAAGGTATTTATGGCGACGATCAGGCCCATTCCCTCGCGGCCGATCAGGTTCGCCGCGGGGACCTTGCAATCCTGGAAGATCAACTCGCGCGTAGAAGAAGCGCGGATGCCCAGCTTGTCTTCCTTCTTGCCGAACTCGAAGCCCTCCATGCCCTTTTCCAATATAAAGGCGCTTATGCCGCGCCCGCCCTTGCTCTTGTCGGTAACCGCGAAGACCGCGTAGGTCTCCGCCTCGCCGCCGTTGGTTATCCACTGCTTTGTGCCGTTAAGCACGTAGTGGTCACCATCTTTCTTGGCGCTGGTCTTCATGCCGCCGGCGTCGGACCCGGCCTCCGATTCGGTTACGGCAAAAGCGGCCAGGCTCTTGCCGCTGGCTATGTCCGGCAGGTATTTCTGCTTCTGCTCTTCGTTGGCGTAAAGGAGGATAGGGAAGGTCCCCAGGGCCGTAGCGGCCAGGGCCAGGGCGATGCCGCCGCAGACCTTGGACAGCTCTTCCACCGCCAGGCACAGTTCCAGCGTGCCGCCCCCCATGCCGCCATATTTTTCTTCGATATAGAGCCCGCAGATATCAGCGCCGGCCATGTCAGCAATGATCTGCTTGGGAAATTCGTTTTTTTCATCGTATTCAGCCCTGATCGGCAGGAACTTTTCCCGCGCCAATTCGCGGCAGGTCTCCACTATCATCTGCTGTTCTTCCGTCAGTCCGTAGTCCATCATTGTCAGTTCCTCCTCATTGTTTGTCGCTAGTCGCTAGTCGCCAGTCGCTTGCGCCTATCATTTTACTGACAAGAGACCAGCGACAAAGTTCACTTTTTCCTCACCCGCAGCGTCTCCGACAGCAATTCCAGCGTGCCCCGCTGCCGCGCCTTCTTTATTTCCTCCACTCTCTTCGCCGCCTTGTCCCGCCAGTAGCCCTTCTCCATGGCCAGGACCCCTTCATAGGCGGCCTCGGCCTCGTCCCAGTGACTGAGCTGTTCGTGGCAAACCCCCATGTAATACTTGGCAAAGTCCACGCGGAATTTCGTCTCGGCGTCCATCACGTACTGGCCGTAGTATTCTATGGCCTTCTCCCATTCCTTACCCTCGCGGCAGCACTCGCCGAGCTGGTAGAGCGCCCGGCTCGTGTGTTCTCCGATACCCCACTTGGCCACGGCGTCATCGTAAGCCTTGCCGGCCGCCTTGATGTCCTTCTCCTGGAAGAAGAGTATGTCGCCCAGCCGCATCTTGCCGTGCAAGGCCAGCTTGCTGTCCGGGAACTTCTCCACTACTTCATCGAAGCCGTGCCGCGCCTGTGTGTAGCGTTGGTGGCCGTGCTCATAGTCAGCCTGCAAGAAAAGGCCCAGCGCCTCCTTGTCCCCCCGGTTCTCTTTAATGATCTTGTTCTGGTCGGCGCAGTACTGGACATACTTGCTGTTGGGGAAACTCTCGCCGAAATTGCCGTAATAGGGCAGCGCCTTTTCCGGCTGTTTCAAGTCAAGACAGTAGAGACTGCAGATCCGCAATTGGGCCTCATCGGCGTTGAAGTATTCGCTGAGCAATTCGGCCTTATGTTTCCTCACATAGTCGGAGGTGAAGAAGGCACGGATCAACTGCTGGTAGACAGTGAGCGCCTTGTTTACGTATTCCTCGCCCATTCCCTTGTTGTGAAAGTAGAACTCAGCGATCAGCCAAAAAGCCGCGAAGAACATCTCGCCCTTGTCTTTGACCGCCAGGGCGTACTCGTAGTATTCCCGCGCGGAGGCACCGGGGCCGGAAGCCTTGGGCTCCTCGGTCGCCGGCACGGTTTTGGACTTGAGTCTTTTCTCCACCGCGGCCGCGAGCTTCTTCTGCTCAGCCTGGCTCTTGGCTTCCTCTTTCTTCTCTCTTATCTTCTTGAAGAAATCCATAGGCGGGTATTATATCTTTGCGCGCCCATCCATGTCAAACCATAATTCCGCGCGCCATGGTATACGGTAGACATTATACGGCATACGGGAATATCACCCATCCCCGTCTACCGTCTACCGTATAACGTCTACTTAATGATGTATCCCTTACCCCCACACGTCTGGCAGCTCTGTGTCAACGACCCCGCCAGGCCGCGCCGCACCCTTTTCCTTGTCATCTCCACAAGGCCCAGCCGGGAGAATGGGAATATCTTTATGCGCGACTTGTCGCGGCGGCAGGCCTCGCGCAGTCCATTCTCCACCTTCTCCCGGTCACGGCGGTGGTCCATGTCTATGAAGTCTATAACGACGATGCCGCCCATATCGCGCAGGCGCAGTTGGCGCCCCACCTCCGCCGCAGCTTCCAGGTTCGTGCTGAGGATCGCCTGGCGCATCCCTCCCGAGCTGGTGAACTTCCCCGTGTTGACGTCTATCGCCACCAGCGCCTCGGTCTGGTTTATCACTATCACGCCGCCTGATTTCAGCTTGACCTTCTCGCGCAACGCCTTGTCTATCTCCTCGCGCACGCCGAAATGGTCGAGCATCGACTCCTTCTTATCGTAGAGCCTTAGCTTGCCCAGCATGCGGCGGTCGGTGCGTTTGAAGAGCGCCTTCAGCCTATCAAACGTTGCGCGTGAATTCGTGACGAGACTGTCCAGGGGCAGGCCCGACTGGTCGCGGATGATCCTTAACAGCAGGTCCTCGTCCTGGTGCAGCATCTTCGGCCCTTTCCCCTCTCCTCCCTTCCTGCTTATCTCCTTCCAGTTGCCCAGCAGGCGGCTCACCTCCTCGCGGAATTCCTTCTCGCCCTTTCCTTCCCCCGCCGTGCGCACGATTAGTCCCACGCCACGCGGTTTCGCCTTTCTTGCCAGCTCACGCAGGCGCCGCCGTTCCGCGTCGCTCTTTATCTGCTGGGACACGCCCATCTTGTCCTCGCGCGGCATCAGCACGAGATATTTGCCCGGCATAGCGATGTGGCTGGTCAAGCGCGGCCCCTTGCTTCCTATCGACTCCTTGGACACCTGCACGATCATGTTCTGGCCCTCTTTCAAGAGGTCCTGTATCACGGGGAGTTTTCCCCTTCTCCTGCCCCGGCGCGGCGGCCGACGCGGCGTCTTCCCCTCTGGCTTCTCCTCCTCCCGCCCCACCGCGAGCCGCCATATCCGCGACAGTAGGCCTTCCTTTCCCTTCTCCGTCTCCGCCTCGACCATCTCGGCCCCGTCCTCTATTCGCTCCCCACGAAGCTTGAATATGCGGTCATATACCTCAGGGTCCTCGACCATGTCGGCCACGTGCAGGAAACCGTTCTTGCCCTGCCCCAGATCGACGAAGGCCGCCTGCATACTGGGCACTACCGAGCGTACGACGCCGCGGAAGATCGCGCCGACCATGGTGCGCTCCCCG
>CBDVCL010000040.1:0-10013 GCA_965372475.1 uncultured bacterium
GGTGGCGGCCGTGGAAGGCCGCCACTACTGCACTCGTCTTTACTTCCCGCTTGCCGCCCTTCCTTCCCATTCGACGCTCTAGAATACCAGCCTCAATCCTCCTTCTACGTAGGATCCCGGTTGGGGCAGGAGGTAATCGCTGGAGAATACAGTATTGAAGATGTTCTTTGCCAGCACCTCCACCTGCAATTCGCCTCCCAGCGCCTCCCCGGCGCTGTGCACGAGCTTGGCGTCCCAGACGAACTTCCTGTCCTGGGGATACATGGGATCGCCCCACATATCATAGAAACGACCGTACCAGATGTACCTGCCGACCAGATTCGCCCTTACGTCTTCTCCCTCATATTGCATACCCCCAGTGTAGGTGCGTCGCGCCGATTCCCAGCCAACGGGCACCATCAGGTTATCATCCTCGTCATACACCTCGTTGACCGCGCCGCCGCCATACAGCGATATCCCCCTGTAGGCGTCGGTGCTGAGCCTGAATTCCACGCCCTGGCGGCGCCGTTTCTCCAGGTTCTTGTAGTAGGAGAGCATACGCTCATCGTCGTTCACCTCCTCTATCGCGCCCCGCACGTCGGCGAGATAGAGATACACGCTCTCCCTCAGGAAGCCCATGCTCTTCAGTTCACATCCCACCGAGTAGTGCCGTACCCTTTCCGGCCCCAGCTTGGGATTGGCCACCAGCGGGTATTGACCGAAGGTCGGCAGGGGATCTTCGTAGAACCTGGTGAAAAAAGAAGGTGTATGCATCCCCTCCGATACTGCCGCTCGCAGAACCGACGTCTCGCTGAAGCGGCAGGCGAGGGAAGCAGAAGGACTGTAGACGCTTCCCGCCCCCTCTACATCATCGTAGCGATTCCCTATGCTGATAGCGATGGGCTCGATGCTGAGCCTGTAATTCAGATAGCCGCCCCATCTCGTCGCCTCCTGCTCATTGAGCAGATCCAGCTCAAAGCCAAAGAACTCGTCGTTGTCGGCGAAATGCTGTTCCAGCCGGTAACTGCCCGCCGCCCGTTCGCAACCGATCACCGTCCTGTGCATGCCCGTGTCGCGTCCCAGCATCACTTCCTGGATGAGTTCCCTGCTCCAGGAACGGTCCCATGTGTCTATCAGGCCGCTGGTCTCATGGCTCTCGGCATCCACCGTCCGTTGCGAGAACTTGGAAGAGACGCTGGCGAACCGCTCCCCGTCCCGCCAGGCCAGTGTCGTAGCTGCTACCCGGCTCAACACCTGCCTATGGTCAAGGTAGTATTCCGGCCCCAACCAGCCCGGCCACTCGTTCAGGTACTCCCCCATATCCGTCTCGGTATAGCCAAAGCTGTTGCTCAAGCTGAGATACTCCCCCAGGGGCATTTCCAACTTGCTGAAGAACTTGTCCTCGAGCACGGCGCTGTTCTCGCGGAAGCCGCCGCTATCAAGGTAACTGCCGCTGAACAAGTACCCCAGCTCGCCCACTCTACCCCTGATATTACCCGACGTCTTCCTCGTGTCCCAGCCGCCGGCGGCAGCGGACAATTCCACGCTCGGTTTCTCCTCCTCCCCCACGTCCCTGGTGATCACGTTGATCACGCCGCCCAGCGACGAACCCCACACCGAAGAGGCGGGGCCGCGGATTATCTCGACCCTTTCCACGCTCTCCAGGGGGACCTGGCTGACCAGGCCCTTGTTATCCCAGAGCCCGTTGAGCGGCACGCCGTCAACCATCACCCGCACCTGGTCCCAGTTGCACCCCTCCAGGCTCAGCGAATCGCCCGTCTGGGAGAAGCCGCCCCGCCTTTGCACGGCCACGCCTTCTATATAATTTAGGGCCTCAACCAGGTCGTGCGCCGGCAAGCTCGTCAACTCCTCCGCGGAAACCACGCGCAGGTTGACCCCGACCTCATCCGCATTCTCCTCGATCCTGCTCGCCGTTACCACCACCTCGTCGAGAACCGTCACTTCTTCGGCAAGAAGTGAAGTAGACAGCGCAACCCCCACCACCAACATCACGACCAGCAGTCTTGTTATCGTCATCCCTTGTCTCCCTTTATCAAACCCACCCCGCTCTCCACATGCCCGGCCTGCCCCCGCGCCCCCATGTCTGCCTGTCGGCAGACAGGCATGGGGGCAGACGCGGGGGCCAAGGCCGGTGGCGCCCGCGGAGGGACGCCACTACTGCACTTTTTCCTTTTTACTTTTTCCTTCTTACTCCCCAACTTCCCACTTGCAGCTTCTCCCGGTGATATACGACGGTGAGAAGCCGCGCACCCGCCTCCGGCGGGCTTTCCCATTTCCCGCCTCCCGCTTCACCCTTTCCCATCGGGCGAATGCCATTCGCCCCTACGGCGACGGGTCAGCGCAACGGGTAGAGAGAGCCGCAGGGGCGGATTTCTCGGGCGACCGCCGGTCGCCCCTACGTTGTTGTGGTGAGAACCGCCCCGTTGATACTTCATAATTCATAACTCATAATTCAGAATTACCTGACGCTTCACGTCATTTCATCCCCAGCTCCTTCATCTTCTTGCTCAGCGTATTACGGTGTATCCCCAGCGCCGCCGCCACCCTGATGGCGTTGTTGTCGTATTTGCGCAAGAAAGCGCTGAGCACCCTCCTGTCCAGCTCCTCGTGGAAATCAGACAGCTTCTCGCCCCCGCTCTGCTGTGTCGCCGGGATATCCCGGAGAAACACCTCCAGCGGCATATGCTCGCAGCTTATCTCGTTCCCATCGGTGGCGACCACCATCTTCTCCACTACATTACGAAGCTCCCGCACATTGCCCGGCCAATCGTATTTCTTCAGGGCCTTTATCGCCTTCCGGCTGAAGGCAAGACGGGGCTTGCCGTGCTTGGTGGCATAGATACCGAGGAAATATGCCGCCAGGCGCTGAACGTCCCCTTCCCTTTCGCGCAAGGGAGGAATAGCGATGTGTACCACGTTCAACCTGTAAAGCAGATCGCGCCTAAACTTGCCCTCCTTCACCTCCGCTCGCAAGTCGATGTTGCTCGCCGAGATCAAACGCACGTCTATGGATACGGCCTTCTCTCCCCCCACCCTTGCCAACTCACGCTCTTCCAATACGCGCAGTAAGGTCGCTTGGGCGTTATGGCTGAGGTTGGTCACCTCGTCGAGGAATATCGTGCCTCCCTGGGCCAGCTCGAACTTCCCCAGCCTCCTCTTGTCCGCGCCGGTGAAGGCCCCCTTTTCGTGTCCGAACAACTCGCTCTCGATCAGCGTCTGGCTCAGGGCGCCGCAATCCACGGCGACGAAGGGGGCATCTTTGCGCTTGCTGATGCTGTGGATGGTCGTAGCCAAGAGGTCCTTGCCGGTACCCGTCTCGCCCGTCAACAGCACCGTTACGTCCTTGGCCGCCACTCGCTTCACCACCGCCATCATCCGGCGCATAGCCGGGGAGCAATACACCAGCTTGTTCTTCGCCGTCGAGCTTCGCCTCTCAGAAAACAGCAGGTCTGCCTGCCGCCGTAGTGTCCGTTTCCGACCGATTTCCTCAATGATATGCTTGAGCACCTCCAAGCGCACCGGCTTGAAGACATAGTGATAAGCTCCGCCGCGGAAGGAGCGCACCGCCAGGTCCACTTCCTTGTGACCGGTGATCATTATCACCTCGACGCCGGGGTCTTGTTTCTTGATCCTCTTCAATGCCTCTATGCCGTCCATGCCGGGCATCTTCACGTCCAGGAAGACCAGGCCCACTTCCTCCCGCCGCATGATCTCCAGGGCCCGCCTGCCGCTCGTCGCCGTGAGCACGGCGTGATCCCGCTCGAGCATCACCTGCATCGACTCGCAAACCTGCGGCTCGTCATCGACTATCAGTATCTTCTCTTTCATGCGGACGCAATACTAACAAGAACCCCCCAATAAGTCAACGCCAGCAAAACAGAAATGTCCTCCTCTTTGGCACACCGGGTGTGTGGAAATAGTAGTGGGTATTGGGTATTGGGTATTGGGTCACGCCACTTAGTAGTGGGTATTGGGTATTGGGTATTGGGGTAGTAGGGTCTTAGGGTATTAGGGTCAAAAACAAGGAGAGATCACGCCACTTAGTAGTGGGTATTGAGTATTGGGTATTGGGTTTTCAATTACTACTTGACGACTGGCCTAAGAAGTATCCGAATTCAATGCCCCCCGTAGTATAATACCCCACGATGAAATACCCAACCACCCGCGCATTAATAACCGGCTCGCTCTTCGTGGTGCTGATAGGCTTCTGGCACCAGCAGAGCACGATGCTGGCCATCTCCGCCGACCTGCAGGCCGTCTACCCGCCTACCCCCGCGGTGGTGCTGCTGCTGCTGATGATAACGGCACTCAATCCCCTGCTGGGCCGCATTAAGACGTCCCTGCGCTACAGCGCGGGGGAGATAATCACCGTATACGCGATGGCCCTGATCGGCACGCCGCTTATCGCCACGGGCTGGGCGCAGTCGCTGCTGCCGATGCAGATATCGCCCCATTACTACGCCACGCCCGAGAACAACTACCAGCGCGATTTCTTCGCCCATCTCAAGAGCTGGTTCGGACCATCCGATAGCGAAACGGTGCGTGCCTTCTTTGAGGGGGGCGCGGAGAGCATCCCCTGGATGCAATGGCTGCCGATGCTCCTGATCTGGACTATTTTCACCCTCGTCATCTATGCCACCTTCTTCTGCATCGTAGTGCTGCTGAAGAAGCAGTGGATAGAGCGCGAGCGTCTCTCCTTCCCCCTGCTCAAACTTCCCCTGGAGATGATACAAGGGGTCAAGGACGGCAAGCATAGCCTGCTGAGGAACAAGCTGACCTGGATAGGAGTGGCCGTGCCGGTCGTCCTCCACACCGTCAACGGGCTCAACGCCTACGTCCCCGGCATCCCCGCCATCCCCACCTTCCTGGATCTCAGCCGCTTCCTCACCCAACCCCCCTGGAGTTCGATGTGGGGCGTGCACATACACTTCAAGCCGATGGTCATCGGCATCGGCTACCTGATGAACCTGGAGGTGGCCTTCTCCTGCTGGTTCTTCTTCCTGATGCAGAAGCTGATGCTGGTGGTAACCGAGGCGATGTCCTGGTGGAGCGGCACCGATTCGGCGATGGCGGGCTTTCCCTTCCTGCAGGAACAGCAACAGGGGGCCTTCCTCGGCCTGTTTGTCGTCTACATCTGGGTGTTGCGCAAGCACCTGAAGGAGAGCGTCCGCGCCGCCTGGAGCGGCGTGGGCGAGGACGCGGTCAAGTACCGCTGGGCCTGGCTTGGTTTCCTCGGCGGCTCGCTTTTTATCATCGGCTTCGCCAAGTTCGCGGGGATGTCACTGCTCATCGCCACGCTCTTCCTCATCCTCTTGATAATCCATACCTTCGTCTACACGCGCATCAACGCGGAAGCGGGCTTGGCGCATGGCCACCTGGACGAGGCGGTGACGGACATCATCTCGGTGCCCTTCGGCTCCAGCGCCGTGGGCACGAAGAACCTGACGATACTCGCCACCTTCGGCTGGGTGATGAAGGACATGCGCGGCTACATGATGCCCCGCATGCTTGACACCTACAAGTTGGACACGGAGGCAAAGACGCGCCTCAAGGGAGTGATCTTGATAGTAACGCTGGCCATCCTCGTCGGCATGGTGGTAGGCGCCTGGTCGGAGCTGGTGCTCTGCTACAAGTACGGCGCCAACTCGCTCTGCACCTGGCGGCGCGAGCAGGCCCACCTGCCCTTCAAGAACCTTTCCACCCTGGTGCAGAACCCCCTGCTGGTGAAAAGCTCAATGCCATCCCTCTTCATCGGCATCGGCACCGCCGTGGTGCTGCTCTTCTCCTACCTGCGCATGCGCTTCATCTGGTGGCCCTTCCATCCCATCGGCTACGCGCTGAGCATGGCGCTGGGCATCTGGTCGATGCTCTTCTTCGGCTGGCTCTTCAGGCTGGTGATATTCCGGCTGGGAGGGACAAAGGGCTACCGCAGGGCACTGCCCTTCTTTCTCGGGCTGATCCTCGGTGACTTCATCATGTTCGGTTTCTGGGGATTGATGGGGTCAGTGATCGAGGGGCACGGGTATCTACCACGCACTTGGTAGTTGTCGAAAGTCGAAGGTCGCCCTGCGCTTCGCTTGGGCATAAAGTCTCAAGGTCGCTTTAGCGACGTGCCTGCCTGATGCTCTTCCCCAAGTATCGCATGAATCCCGCAATCATATTCGATACTTCTGTGGCCCGGTCACGTATATCATCAAAGTCAGCCTTGGTTACCAGTCGATTGTCTAATGCAACGTAGTTCTGGGATCTCACCTCTCCAGAGGACCCTTTTGCTATTCTCAAGAAGTTCCGGAATTCTTTGTCGTTCCGTCGCTCGAATCCTTCGGCGATGTTCGACATCACCGATACCGACGCCTTTCGGATCTGATCTTTCAGTGCATAGTCGCGCGAGAAAGCGCCCTTTGAAGTGACCTCGTAGACCTTCCTCGTCAGCTCCCGTGCTTTCTGCCATGCTTCAATGTCCTCGAAACGCTCGATCTTCATGATCAGCCCCCTTCTCTTTTCGCCCTATTGACTTTCGACTTTCGACCTTCGACTTTCGACTACTTATACCTCTCTTCGTGCTTCTTCTTCCTTGCTTCCAACTCGTCGGCAAAATGGCCGCGCCCCGTCTCACGCAGGCGCTTGACGTATGCCGTGTACCCATCTGACTTATAATTGGCGTGGAATGGGCCACCCTCCTTCAGCACCGTCTGCATCGGGTCCTCGCCGCGCGGATTGTTCTTGATTCCCGCCTTCGTCCACTCCGCCAGCATCTTTTCGGCTTGCGCGACCAGTTTCGGCTCCTTCTCCGCCAGGTCGTTTTGCTCGTGCGCGTCATGCTTGAGGTTGAAGAGCATCTGCTCGGGATAGTTCTTGAAGCCCGAATGGTAGGAATGAACCATGATGTGCTCGCCCCAGCGCACGGCGCGCTGGCAGGCCCAGGCGCAGTTCGAAAGCACGAGGTAATCGCGTCCCGTTTCTTTTTCCGCCTTGAAGGCGGGCAGGAAAGACTTTGCGTCCCAGGAGCCAGGCACATTGCCGCCCACCGCTTCCACCAGCGTGGCGAAGACATCGAACTGGTAATGCAGGGCGCCGTCCGCCCTGCCCTTCCCTCCGAGACCTTTCGGGTGGCGGACGATCATCGGCACCCGGTTAGTGATCTCGTCCGCCGTCTGGTGGTCACCGTAGACGGAGAGCTCGCCCTGGTTCTCCCCGTGGTCGGAGGAGACGATTATCAGCGTATCGTCGTAGACATTAAGTTCCTTGAGCTTGGCGATAATTTTGCCCACGTGCTCGTCGGCGTAACGGATGCCGGTATCGTAGCCGTCTATCCACTTCCTGTACGACTCCATCGTATCGATCTGGGCCGGCATCCGCGCATGGTCCTTGGCGTGGTCGTTATTCAGGAAACCGCCTCCCGGCTCCTGCCCGTTGCCCGGCCCATAGTTATCCCAAGTCCTCTGGCGCGCCTCTTCTGTCATCCAAGCGGGAGGCGGCTCGTCCTTGAAGGGCTCGCCGTATTCCTCGGGCACCTGGTAGGGCGTGTGCGGGTCCCACATGTTGACGTGCAGGTACCAGTTGTCCTCCTTGCCTTTCCGCTCCAGCCAGTCCAGCGCCACGGGGGATACCTCGTGCGCCTTCTCGCCGCCGCCCTTGCCGGTGTTATACATCTCGCGGAAAGCGTTGTAATACCAGAACGAGGAGTGACGCTCACCGAAGGGGCTGACGCTGACATTGTAGTAGCCAGCATTACGGAACTGCCACATCAGGTGGTCCATCCACATGCGAAACGCCCGGTCCGAAGGATCAATGACAATATCAGCGGCCATGCCGCCGTGGTTGATGGCGCCGTTGCGGATGCCGAAGCGGCCCGAGTAGAGCGCGGCGCGCGAGGGCAGGCAGGGAGCGTCGGAGACGTAGCAGTTGTCGAAGCGAACGCCTTCCTTGGCTATCGCGTCGATGTGCGGGGAGGTATCCCGGTGATAACCATAGCAGCCTAAGTGATCAGGTCTGAGAGTGTCGATATCTATGTAGAGTATGCGCATGTTATGCCTCCGTTGGTTGTCTCGTGTCTCGGGTCACGCGTCTCGGGTCAAGCTGACTCGCGACACGGGACGCGCGACGCGCGACAAGTTTCAAGGCTTGAACTCTCCGAAAGAATGCGGCAACTCCGCGCAATACTCTTTGAGCCGCTGCTTGAGCTTCTTCACAATCTTACTGTACTTCGGGTCGCCGTAGAGGTTGACCTGCTCGCCCGGGTCGTCGTTCAGGTTATATAGCTGGTCGGCGTCGTAATAGGCGGGATAGTGCTCGTTCGTCTTCCACCAGACGTCCTTGGGGGCGCTGCCGTGCTGGGTGACCTTATCGCCGAACTTGTCGCGCAGTTCCTGCGGCACACGGAAAGCGATGTATTTCCAGCCGTTCTCGTCCACCACGCCGCGTGTCAGGCCGCCCTCTAGATAAAGGTCTTTCCGTTTGTAGCTCTTCCCCTCAAGCAAGGGCAGGAAGCTCTCGCCGTCGTGTTTAACACCTTCCGGTGGGGTGATGCCAGCGGCGTCATAGATGGTAGTGGCCACGTCGATATTCGATACCAGCTTGTCTGAGACCGTGCCCGGCTTGGTGACGCCCAGCCAACGGGCCAGCCAGGGCACGTTGGCCGCCTGGTAGCAGGTCATCTTGCCGCGCATCGTCTGGTTGTCGCTGATGAAGAGCACCAGCGTGTCCTCGGCGATACCCAGCTCGTCCAGCTTGTCCAGCACCGCGCCTACGCCGTCGTCCATCCAGATCAGGGCGCAGGCGTTCCAGAAGCCGCCACCGTCCTTCGCGGCGCGATCGAAGACACTCTGGCGTGAGGGTTGGACCTTCGGCGCCTCCTCCAGCACGCCCTGCAGCGTATAGCGTGGGTCCTGGGCCAATCCCGCCTTGCCGCCCGGCCAGTGCGGCAGGGTCAGCGCCATGTAAAGGTAGAATGGCTTGTCCTTGCTCCCTTCGATGAAGTCGAGCGCGCCCTTGGTCACCCACTCCTGGTTGTGGTCCTGCAGTTTCTTGGGGATGGGCATCTTGAGTAGGTTATTGCGGTAGATGGCCTCCACGTAGTCGAAACCGAAGGTCTTCACCTCCGCCTGTATCTTCTTGTAGTTCTCCTTGACTACCTTGTCCACGGCGGGGTCTAAAGGGTCAGCGTCCGCAGCGAGCTTTTGCATCTCGGTGCGGCTCTGGTCCCATTTGCCGACCACGCCCGTCCTGTAGCCGTTGGCCTGCAGTATCTTGGGCAGGTTCACCTCGTCCTGCGCCATGAAGGTATTCCACTGCAGGTTCACGTAGCCGCCGTGCGGGTGGTTCCAGTCGGGCAGTGACGGGGCGCGTGTGCCGTAGCGCCCCGTGAGGATGGTGTAGCGGCTCGGCGTGCAGACGGGGCAGGAGACGTAGCCCTTGGCGAACTTGATGCCGTCCCTTGCCAGCGAATCGATGTGAGGCAGCTTGACCTTGCCGCCGTAACAGCTCATCCACTCGAAATCCAGGTCATCGGCGTAGATGACGATGACGTTGGGCTTCTTCTTGCTCTTCCCCGCCAGCACCTCGGTCACCGCCAGGGGGGAGAGCGCGGCGATACCCGCTCCGGCGCCAAGGGTCTTCAAGAAACCCCTGCGGTCGGTGCGTGGGTTGTCTCTGCTCATCATCGTATTCCCTAGTTTAGAAGGTTTCGAAGGTTTAGAACGTTTAGAAAGTTGCCTCCGTCGAGCCATCAAGCACCTTTCGAAACTTTCAAAACTTTCTTAACTTTCAAAACTCACTTCCCACAACACTGATTATACACCCGTCCACTACCACAAAGGCAAGGGCCTTCAGTGAAATCCGCCGCCGGCCGGCCGTTCCGCAGGCAGCCCGCCATCGCCAACCATATTTCTCCCCCCTTGATGGGGGGAGACCAAGAGGGGGGTGGATATTCTTCCCCCTCACCCCGCCCCTCTCCCACTGTTCAGACCGGGGACATGGTAAACGGGTGTTCGGAGACATAGTATACACATTCA
>CBDVCL010000041.1:0-9882 GCA_965372475.1 uncultured bacterium
CAGCCACCCATACCCCCACGGTATCCCCGACCGTTTCGTCTACGCCTACGCCTACGGCCTCGCCGACCCCTAGCGTTACGCCGACCGTGTCGCCGAGCGTAACCCCTACAGCTACACCCAGCTTTACCACCACGCCGACCGCTTCGCCCACTCCCAGCCAGACCTTTACGCCCATAGCGACGGTGACCTTCACCCCTACCCCCAGCGACACTGACACCCCCACTTCCACGGCGAGCCCTACGCCAACGCAAAGCCCCACGCGCACGGCAACACCGACCATCTCATTTAGCAGCACGGTCACGCCCACCCTGACCTGCGACGACCGTGCGCCCGAGCTGACGGTGAAGGCGGTGGTCAACCCCGAGAAGACCGACTACATCACGATCAACGTCTATGCGGACGAGCCCATCGACTGCGACTCGGTCTTCCTCGTGGTGGTGCCGCACAGCGCCTCGCACGCCCCTACCACGGTGTCCGCGATGTACAAAGTCGACGAGACCACATGCGAGGGCTTCTACCACCGCAACCAGGGCTTCGGCGACGTCAAGGACATCTTCGCCTACGCCACCGATGTCTGCGGCAACCAGGGGCATTCGGACGGCGACTTTGAGCGCGAAGTGATAAGCGACAAGAAGGTGAACCTGATCCACAACAGGATCAACCCCACCAAGCGCGGCGACTGCTGTCTGATCCGCTACCAGACGGCGAAGAGCGGGCGTGTGCAGGTGAAGATATACAACAGGTCGGGTGAGCTGGTCCGCACCCTGGTGGATGAGCAGGGCGAGGCGGGCAAATACACCGTCGAGTGGTGCGGCCGTAACGCTGCGGGAAGTATCATCGCCAGCGGCGTCTATATCCTCGTGGTGGAAACGAGGGAATACACGGTAAGGGAGAAGATACTGGTGGTCAAATAGATGATTGAAGGAACACGTTAGTGTTCTAACAACACAGGTTGTAAGGGCAGGCCCCTGTGCCTGCCCCGAGAAAGGAACACATCAGTGTTCCTGCCGTTAAGCAGGTAGGGGCGCGATTCATCGTGCCCAGCAGGGAGGTAAGGAAGCAAGGAAGTAGAAGAGCAAAACACCAACGGGTAGGATAGGGGGTAATGAGATGAGAAAGCCCTGCTGATGAGCGTCGGCAGGGTTTTTCTTTTGCAGAATTAAAGCTTCCTGCCGATATGTAGATGTAGGCGGTGAATATCCGCCCATAGGCAACTAAGGGCATATCGATGAAACGGACGCTTCTGATAGCAATCCTATCGTTCTCATTGTGCGGTCGACTGGCAGGGATCGGCACCAGCGGCGCGCCTTTCCTGCGCTACGAGCACAACGCCCGCGTGGTGGGCCTGGGCGGCGCTTTCGTCGCCTTGGCTGATGACGGTGATGCCGTCTACTGGAACCCGGCCGGGCTTTCCCTCCAGTCGCGTCCGGCGATCACCTTCACCCATTGCCAGGGGTTCGCCGACACGCGCGAGGAGTACCTCAACCTGGTCTGTCCTTTCGGCAGTAAGGGGAGCCTGGGTATCGACATCCTCTATGCGACGGTGGGCGAGTTCTACCTCTACGATGATTTCGGCCTTAAGATCGATGAGATAGATAATCACGAGTTCGTGCTGGACGCCGCCTGGGGGCGGGACTTCTTCTCGAAGATCAGCCTGGGTGGCGGCTTGAAGTTCTACCAGAGCCGGCTGGCCGAGGTAACGGCGTGGGGGTTCGCTCTGGATTGCGGCCTGCTGCTGCGAGATGTCCCTTACCCGGGAGTATCCTTCGGCGCGGCCATCCAGAACATCGGCCCGGGCATCAAGTATATCAGCGTGGCCGACCCCCTGCCGCGGAACCTGAAGCTGGGCACCGCCTACCGGATGAGAGTGGGAGAAGAGCACGGGCTGAAACTGAGCGCGGAGATGGAGCGGCTGGTACTGGAGGAGGAATGGCTCTACCTCAATACAGGTGTGGAATACGATCACCTGGGACGGTATCTCTGCCGCGCCGGTTACCGTCTCAACCGCGCCAAGGACAAGCTCGCCCTGGGCGCCGGCCTCCGCTTGCACAGCATGCGTGTCGATTATGCTCTGCTGCCCCTGGGCCACCTGGGATTAACGCACCGCGTCAGCTTCGGTTACGACCTGCCCGCGGCGAAGCCGCGAGCGACGCCCCTGCCCCTCGCCTCGCCCACGCCAACGCCCACCCCGCCGCCCAAGCTGATGGCCGAGGTCAGCGCCGAAGCGGTATTGCTCATCCCTACCGGCGTATCCTATTTCCATCTCTCCCTATCCAAGGGAGTCGCGCTCAGCACCTGGGAACTGGAGATAGCAAATGAGAACGGACAGCGCGTGCGCACGTTCTCGGGCAGCGAGACGCCCCCTCCCTCGCTTCTCTGGTACGGCAAATCCGAGGACGGCAAGCTCGTCCCCAGCGGCTTTTACAGCTATCAGTTGAGCGGCGAGGATGTGCTCGGGCGCCAAGTGCAGTCCACGCGCAAGGAACTCATCGTCAAGGAACAAGAGGAAGTGAGATTCAAACTTCCCGCAGAACTGGTCTTCTCCCTCGGCTCGGTGGTGGTGATCAAGGGGGGATTGTCCCGCTTGGCCGGGATAGCGGAGATTATCGCCAAGTACTACCCCTCGGCGTCGGTGCGAGTAGAAGGGCATACCGACAACGTGCCGCTCAGCCCCTATTCCTCCTTCAAATCCAACCAGGAACTTTCGCTGGTCAGGGCGAAGAACGTGGCCGACTACCTGATCAAGAAGGGCGTCAAGAAGCGCAGGGTCACTGTCAAGGGCCTGGGGGAATCGCAACCAATCGCTGACAACGTCACCAGCGAGGGCAGGGCCGCCAATCGCCGCGTCGAGATCATCGTGCGCCTGCCCGATTACGTGATAAAGCTCGACCAGCCGGTGAAGAAAGACAAGACGCTGCGCGCGGCGGGAAGCCCCTACCTGGTGACGCGGGACATCGTGGTGGCAAGGGGGGCGACGCTGAGCATCGAGCCCGGTGTTGTGCTCAGGTTCGCCGGCGGCGCGTGCGGCAAGAAGACGGCCGCTTCCACCGAACAGGTGGACCTGATGGTGCTGGGCAAGCTCGTGGCCAGGGGCAAGGAGAAGCAGGGGATAATATTTGAGCCGTCCACCGAGCAAGGATGGGGCGGGCTGTGCTTCTACTCTTGCAGTTCTGAAAGCGTGCTCGACCTCTGCCGCATAAGCGGCGGACGCATCATCTGCGAGAAATCCTCGCCGCGTATTAGCAAGTGCATCATCGAGGAGGGAAAGGGTCTCCAGGTGGGGGCGGGGTCATCCCCTCAGTTGCTGGGTTGCCTCTTCAGAGACAATATGTGCGGCCTGCTCGTGCGCCACGCCACGGCGGCGCCGCGCCTGAAACACTGCTATTTCCAAGGCAACAAGGCCGGCATTCTGCTGCAGGACTTCGGCGCTATCACCATCAAGGACAACTCCTTCAAGGGCAACAAGCTGAACCTGGTGAACATGTCAGCGAAGCAGGTCGACGCCAGCGGCAATTTCTGGGAGATCACCGACCCTGACGGCATCAGGGCGACCATCTACGACGGCAGGAAGAAGCAAGGACTGGGCATCGTCATTTTCGAGCCATTCCTGGAGCAGAAGCCGTAATTTGACTTGGGCGCGTGAAACGGGTAGGGGCGTATAGCAATACGCCCCTACGGGTGTGTCAGACGACAAGAAGCCCGGTCTTTTCAGACCGGGCTTCTTCTTTCAGACAAATGTTGCTACTACTTAGCCCTCAGCGGGCTTGTCGCCTTCAGGAGCCTTCTCCGCTGGAGCTTCCGCAGGAGCTTCCGCAGGAGCTTCGGCCGGCTTTTCCGCAGGTGCTTCTGCCGGCTGTTCCGCGGGTTTTTCTTCTTCCTGGAACATTTGCTTTCTCCTTGTGGTTAACTTCTCAATTGAACTTCACCACATTATACGGGAAATTGAGCGAAACGCCTAGAAATATTTGCAGGAATCTTTAGCTGTCTTCGTGCTTCTTCGGCGCGGGATTCTTGCCTCGCTTTGACTTGATAGGCAGTATGCCGGCCATATCGCCCACCACGTTCACAAGGTCGCAGTCCGAGGGCACGATTATCTTGGCGTTCTCTTCCAGAGCTGTTTCCACCGCCTGGAGCTTCCTCAGTACTTGGGCGTTGCCGATGAAGTACTTGTTTGCCGCCTCGTTCACCAGTTGTATCGCCTCGGCCTCGCCTTGCGCCCTGAGGATGCGTCCCTGCTTCACGCCCTCGGCCTGTTTGATCTGCGAGCGCTTCTGGCCGTCCGCCTGGGTCTCCGTGGCGGTGGCGTAATCAATAGCCGCAATTTTTTCGTTCTCGGCCTTGACGATCTTGTTCATCGTCTCCTGCACGTCCTTGGGCGGGTCGATCTCCTTCAGCTCGGTGCGCACGATGTCGATACCCCAATTGCCGGTCTCTTCCTTCAGGGTCTTGTGCAGTTCGGTGTTGATCTTGCCGCGCTCGCTATTGGCGGAC
This sequence comes from uncultured bacterium, assembly GCA_965372475.1. Taxonomy (GTDB): domain Bacteria; phylum Oederibacteriota; class JAUXIB01; order JAUXIB01; family JAUXIB01; genus CBDVCL01. The sequence goes on from CBDVCL010000041.1 coordinate 4,492, forward strand.
TTGAGCGTAAGCGTGCCGATGATGTTCCTGAGCGTGGTACGGGCGAGGTTGACGATCTGCCACTCGTAGTTGTTGACGTTGTATTGCGAGTTCTGGACGTTTTGCGCGTCGTTCTTGACCTTGAAGTAGACCTGGGCGTCGACGCTGGCGTTAAGGTTGTCGTCGGTGATGATCTCCTGGCGCTCGGCGTCCACCATCTGCTCGGTGACGTTGACTAAGATCATGCGGTCGATCACGGGGATGATCCAGTTGAAGCCGGGCGTGGCGAAGCGGTTGTATTTGCCCAGCCGCTCCACCAGGCCTCTGCGCGTCGGCCTGACGATGCGGATGCCGAGGAAAAAGATGATCAGCAGGAAGAAGATAGTCACATAAATGGCCATGATCGGGTCCTTTCCGGGTTATCAGGTGAATATGGCCTCTGGGACGGAAATATTAGCATATTGTCGCCTTTAATACAAAAAAATGAGGGGATTGCCGCTTGGGGAGGACAGTAAAAATAATGTAATATTATTGTTGACATTGCATGTGGAATCAAGCATAATACCCTCTCTTTTGCTATGGGACTTCGGGCACGCTGAGCAACGTGCTCTGTGTGGACGGGTCCTGCGGAATTCTAAATTATGAGGAGACGGAAACATGAAAGGGACGGTCAAGAAGATCATCAGTGACCGCGGCTTCGGTTTTATCGCCGCGGAAGATGGCAAGGAAGTCTTTTTCCACAGCTCCGGTTGTGTGGAGGTGGAGTTTGACTCCCTGCAGGAAGGCGATGCCCTGGAGTTTGAAGTGGAGCAGGGGCCCAAGGGTCCTCGCGCCGCGGGTATAAAGAAGTCGGAAGGCTGAGGAAAGACGGAACTAATCCTTGAAGCTGAGAAAAGGCCGGGTTCGGGATCATGTGTCGCGACCCGGCCTCTTTTTATCCGCAGATTACGCGGATGCTTCATCGGCGACATCGGCTGGCAGTAGGGGCGTATTGCGCAATATGCCCCTACTTCGGCAATGAGGGAGCATTTTCTCGTTTCGAAGTAGCGTTTGGGGGCAGATAGGGGCAGATAGGGACACAGAAGAATGACTGACGACGAGAAGACAGGATTCAATGGGCTGGGGATAGAGCCCAAATTGCTCGAGCTGATAGCCAAGCAGGGATTCACGGTCCCTACCCCGATCCAGCGCAGGGGGATCCCCGTGGTCCTTTCGGGGAAGGACATCGTGGGTGTAGCGCAGACGGGTACGGGAAAGACGCTCGCCTTCGGCGTGCCGATCATCCAGCGTTTCGCGGCCGAGAAAGGGCGCGCCCTGGTCATCGCGCCGACGCGGGAGCTGGCCATCCAGATAAACGAGCACCTCCAGCCGATCTGCAACCCCTTCGACCTGCGCACCGCGGTACTCATCGGCGGCGCGCCCATGGCGCGGCAGATCCAGAAGCTGAAGAACAGGCCGCGCATCATCATCGTCACTCCCGGTCGCCTGATAGACCACCTCACGAGGCGCACGCTGAAGCTCGACGAGGTGAATATCCTCGTGCTGGACGAGGCGGACAGGATGCTGGACATGGGTTTCGCGCCCCAGATAGACAGGATAATGGAGTATTTGCCCGTTGCCAGGCAGACGATGCTCTTCTCTGCCACCATCCCCGACAGGGTGATGATCATCGCCAAGGACTATATGAAGGACCCCGTGCGCGTCGAAGTGGCCCGCTCGGGCACCACGGTCGAAGACGTGACGCAGGAGCTCTACATAGTCAAGCGGCAGGACAAGCCCAAGTTGCTGGAGCGCCTGTTGAAGAAATACAGCGGCACGGCGCTCGTCTTTGTGCGCACCAGGTTCGACGCGAAGAAGGTGAACAGGGCGATCGGCAGGCTCAAGCACGCTTCCGCCGAGATCCATTCCGACCTAACGCTGGGACAGCGCCGCGAGGCGCTGGAGGGGTTCAAGAACGGCAAGTATCGCATCCTCGTGGCGACGGACGTGGCGGCGCGCGGCCTGGACATCACGGGCATCGAGCTGGTGATAAACTATAACCTGCCCGACGAGGCCGAGGTATACGTGCACAGGATAGGCAGGACGGCGCGCGCGGGAAGAAAAGGCCACGCCATATCCATGGCTACGCCCGACCAGCGGAACCTGATGCGCGAGATCGAGGGTATCACTCGTATCGAGGTGCCGGTGTCGGAGCATGAGGAGATAGAAACAACCGCCTTCAGCGCGCCGATCATAGTGTACAAGACGAAGCGAAGGCGGGGCGGGAAGAAGAAGCGCTGATCTCGGGGCAGATACTCCGCGGAGGCCTGTCCTGAGGGAGCACAAAGTGCGACCCGAAGGGTTCCGCGCTTCCGCGAACTTGCCCCGCAGGGCTAGATGATCAGTTAGTATCGTCTCCATCAAGGGTTAAATTATGGAGACGATGCCGCGAGAATCAATCAATAGTTCCCAAGGTGAATAATGCTCGCGTTTTACCTTGTCGCGACCATCCTCTGTTTTGCCTGCCTCGGTTTGACAATAAGGTTCGGTTGCCGTCGCGGCGGCACGCCCTTTGACCTTTGCGCAAACATCTTCACCATCGCTGCCGTTATCTGTGGCGGCGCGGTGTTCCTGCGCGGCCCCCTGCTTACCAGCCCCTCGCTTGTTCTCTGGGGCATCGTCGCCGGGGTATGCGGCGCGTCGGGGTTCTTGCTTTTCAGCTACGCGCTGGAGATCGGGCACTACGGCTATACGCTGGTGATCATGAACGCCTCCTTCCTCGTGCCCGTCGTCTTCACGCTCCTTTTCCTCGGTGAGCGTTTCACGCCCAGCGTAGCCCTGGGGATTCCCTTCGTGATCATCGCGCTCTACCTGATCTCGGCGCATGGCTCCCGCCTTCGCCCCGGTAGGGGCGTATTGCAATACGCCCCCACGGCGTGGCGAGCGGCAGATGCCCATCACCGTCGCTGGCTTGTCTTCATCTTGAGTGCCTTTCTCGTCAACGGCATCCACCTCATAGCCCAGGCCATGGCCTGCCGCGGCGGCGGTGATTACCTGGCTTCATATCTCTTCTATCTCTATCTTGCCGGCGCGCTGTTCTTCCTGCCGGGTATTATGCGGCGGCATTCATTCGCCTTGAGGCTACTTGCTTTTGGTGCGCTGGGCGGCGTTACCAGCCTGGGCGGGATAATGTTCACGCAGAAAGCCCTGCAGCTTGCGCCCGAGACCATCGTCTTTCCTGTCGCGCTTAGCGGCCCGGCGCTGGTGGGGGTGGTGCTCTCGCGCCTGCTCTTCAAGGACAGGATAACGCCGCTGGGTTACGCGGGGGTGGCCCTGGGCATCATCGGCATCGTTGTGCTTGCGGCCTAGGCGGTCGTGGCGGGCTGAAGCCCGTTGCGGTTTGAAGCGCGGCAAGGGAAGAGGTGCTTCGCGGCGCCGCTATTGATCAGCCCGTTTTATGAAGGCATAGCCATAGGCGGGAAGGGTGAGCGAGACGTTGCCGCCGAACTTCTTGCCGCTGATGATGTCCTGGAAGCGCTTGCCTTTCATCTTCAGCTTGGCAGGGGAGAGCCTTATCTCCTGTTTCTTCTTGCTGGCGTTGGTCACGAGGACGGCGGCCTTGTCGAAATCGTCGAATGACCTTCGCACGGTCATCAGCACGTTATTGTTGTAGGCGGCGACAGCGGTCGGGCAGCGCGGGTCGAGCTCTTCCTGTTTCCTCAGCTTGGCGAGCATGCCGGTAAACGAGCGGAAGACCATGCTCTCCCTGGAATTGGGGTCGGCGAGGGCGCGCTTTATTTCCGGCTCCCTTATCACGGGACGGTTGAGATCGCGGTTGCTCCTGCTCTTGTTGAAGCCCGGGTAGTTATTAGTCGCGCCGAAAAGGCTGGGGAAGTAAGTGGCGGGGATGCCCTTGCCGACGGACACAGCGAGAAAACGCGAGGCGAGGAACCTGCGCACCCTCAGTTCGCGGCTCTCCTCTGGCCTTATCTCGTTATTCAAGGCGCTGTACCAGCTGATATTCATCTCGTAGGGGGTAGTGGGCGAACCCGGTGCAGACTTGTAGGATATCCTGCCGCCGTGCTCGAGCGTCTTGAGCATCAGGTTGTTTATCTCCGCTTCGGAAAGCAGGTTCTTGACGGGGGTGATGCCGACGCCATCGTGCGAATCCAGGAAATTGAAGAAGTAGTTGTCCCGGGGGTGCTTGTTGAGGCGCTTGGCCCAGGAGGCGATCTTCCTCACGTTGCCGGTATGGAAGGTGTGCAGGGTGAGAGGGGGCAGGGCGAAGTTATAGACCATGTGCGCGCCCTTGTCCCTGGCGTCACCGAAATAGGATATGTTCTCCCCGTGAGGCACGTTGGTCTCGGTGATGAGCGAGACAGCGGGTGCCGCCTCGTCTACCACGGTGCGGAAGATATTCAGGATCTTGTAGTTCTGCCGCAGGTTGGCGCAGTCCGTGCCGAATTCCTTCCAGAGATAGGTGATGGCGTCGAGCCGGATCAGGTTGCCGCCCTTGTTGAGGTAGGCGAGGAGGATACGGGTCATTTCCAGCAGAACGTCAGGGTTCTTGTAGTTAAGGTCCATCTGGTCCTCGGGCATGAAGGTGTTCCAGACGTATTTCTCGCCGAACTTGGTCTTCATCTTGGAGAAGATCGGCGTCTGGCGGGGGCGCCGCACCTTGTTTATCATTTCCTTGGACGGCAGCCTCTTATAGGCCATGAAGAAGTCCCAGTAGCCGGGGTCTCCCTTGAGGAACTTACTGAACCATTCTCCCTGGGCGGATGCGTGGTTCAGCACCAAGTCGTTCATGAAGCGGAAGCGCTTGCTTATCTTCTCTATGTCGTCCCAACCGCCGAGAGACGGGTCGACGGCCTCAAAGTCGATGATTGAGAAGCCCTTGTCGCTGGAATAGGGAAAAAAGGGCAGGATATGCACGATGCTGAAGGCGTCCTTCGCCCGGGTCTTAGTGAGGAAATCATTCAGCACGGTGAGGGGGCGTCGCCTGTCGACTATCGAGTCGCCGTAGGTGATCAGCGCGGAATCCCGGTGGGTGAACCTGTCGCGCGGCTTGAAATCCAGGTCCCGCTTCTTGAGGTATTGGGGCCTATTGGCGCAGAAATCCTCGACGATAGACTCGAGCCCTTCCAGTATGCCGGGGCTCATCTTCCTGCCGTAGAGGTAATTCAGGTTGTCCAGTATCCGTTCTCGTGCTTGCGGCTTGAGCGCTGATGATCTAGCCATTGGTGCCCGTTCCTTGTGTCCCCGTTGGTAAAAAAGAGAGGCGATCCGTGAGCGGTGGAATCAGCCGGCACACCACATCTTGGATATACGCTTCGTAAGCATACAATATATTGCCCAGATAGGGCGGATATGTCAAGCGGATTTTGCGGTAGTGGGTTACTTTCCCCGGAACATTCTCGCGGAGAACGCGGA
>CBDVCL010000042.1:0-9646 GCA_965372475.1 uncultured bacterium
CTTCCCATTCTTGACAAAGACTGTTGACCAAGCCGATATTCGCTATCGGTTCGTCTGTATAACGGCTGGGAGCTCCAATCCTAAGCTTCTGTATGCAAGCCAAGGCAGAAAGATGATCTTTCACTTCTCCAGATGTATCTATTAAGGAGTAACCGACAAAACTCAACCGCCGCTTCGCCACTTGCTCTGGATCAAGTAGCTTTAATGAACCCGCCGCCGCATTTCTTGGATTAGCAAACATGGGTTCGCCACGCTGGTCCCGTTCCTCGTTTATCCCTTTCAAGAACCTATTGAGCAAATACACTTCCCCTCGTACCTCAAACGCATCGGACTTATCTACTTTCAGCGGTATGGTTCGAATAGTCTTCAGATTGGCAGTTATATCGTCCCCCTTCTTGCCGTCGCCTCGCGTGCATCCCTGTATCAAGCGGCCATCCTCGTATCTCAGCGACACTGCCACGCCGTCGTACTTCCACTCCACTACGTATTCCGGTTCCTGTCCCCCCAGGTCCTTCTTCACCCGCTTGTCGAATTCAAAAAGCTCCTCGCGATTGTAAGTGTTGTCCAGCGACATCATCGGCACCTTGTGCTCCACCGTCTTGAACGCCTTGAGCGGCTCGCCGCCGACGCGCTGGCTGGGAGAATCGGGCGTAACAAGGTCTGGGTATTCCTTCTCAAGGCAGAGCAACCGCTCCATCAGGCGGTCGTATTCGCGGTCGGATATCTTGGGTTGGTCCTCGACGTAGTAGAGACGGTTATGCTTCTCTATCTCCTTGCGGAGGGAGGCGATCTCATCTTTGGCTTTCTTCTTGTCCACGGCTCGCTTGGGTTTCGCAGGCACTCGAGAATAACACGAGTATTCTAACACGTTGGCGTCGTTATTCCTCCGACCGTATCTGCTTTGCCACGCCGTCTAGAACCCCGTTCACAAAGGAAACCGCTTTCTCCTCGGAGAACTCGCGCGTCAATTCCAGCGCCTCGTTGATCACTGTAGCCGCTGACACCTCGGCGCATTCCATCAGCTCGTAGACGGCGATGCGCAGTATCAGGATATCCACGCGCGCCAGGCGCGCGAAATCCCAGCCCTTGCCCAGCCGCGCCTTGACCAGCTTGTCTATGTCCGCCTGCTTCGCAAGCACTCCGCCGGCAAGGCGTTTCGCGTAGGCCTTGCGCAGGCGCACTTTGCCGTTTGCAGTGTGTTCGAGGCGGTAGAGTTCTTTTAGGGCCGACTCGCGTTGGAGCCGGCGTTTTGTTTTCGGCATGACGCTGGTATTGGGTAGTGAGTATTGGGTATTGGGCTACTGAGAGTGCCGGCAAGAAAGCCGCACTCAATACTCAATACCCAATACTCAATACTGCTCTCATTTTCCCAATGACTTATACAAATTAGCCATCTCAATCGCCGACATCGCCGCCTCCGAGCCGCGGTTGCCCATCTTTGTCCCCGCGCGCTCCACCGCCTGCTCGATGGTATCAGCGGTTATCACGCCGTAGATCACGGGCATCTTGCTCTCCATCGCCACCTTACCGATGCCCTTGGCCGACTCGCCCGCCACGTAGTCGAAATGGGGCGTGCCGCCGCGGATCACCGCACCGAGACAGATAATGGCGTCCACACCGCCCTTGGCAGCCACCTTGGCAGCCAGCACGGGGAGCTCGAAAGAGCCCGGCACGCGGTAGATGCTGATGCCGGCCTCCTTGGCCCCGTGCCTCTTCAGCGCGTCCAGGGCTCCCTCCAGCAGTTTCCCGGTGATGAAATCATTGAACCTGCTCACAAGAATGGCGAACTTCAGTCCGTCGGCCGTGAGTTTTCCTTCGTAGGTCTTGATCATTGCACACCTCCTGTTTGTTGCTCGCCCTTCGATTTCCCTCAGGGCCCTTCTCGCCCTGAGAGAGCGAAGCGAGTCGAAGGGTTGCTCGTTGCTCGTCGCTAGTGCTTCAATCGCTAATGGCACCCACTTACCTGCGCCGCGCCAGCGGCATGCCACGAGCGACTAGCGACTAGCGACTGGCGACAGCCTTTATTTCACATCCAGCAGATGACCTAGTTTCATCTTCTTCGTCTTCAAATACCTCCTGTTCTGCTTCGTAGCGCCTACATCCAGGGGCACCCGCTTCACCACCTTCAGGCCGTGGCCGCCCAGCCCGACTATCTTGCGCGGGTTGTTGGTAAGCAGCTTGATGTTCCTTAACCCCAGCGCGCGCAGTATCTGGGCGCCCGTGCCGTACTCGCGCAGGTCCGCGCCATAACCCAAGAGCTGGTTCGCTTCCACGGTATCCAACCCCTCGTCCTGAAGGCAGTATGCCTGCACTTTTGCCGCCAGGCCGATCCCCCTCCCCTCCTGGCGCAGGTAGAGGAGCACGCCGCTGCCCGCCTTTGAGATGACCGCCATCGCCCGCCGCAACTGCCGGCCGCAATCGCAACGCATGCTCCCCAGGGCGTCCCCGGTAAGGCATTCCGAGTGCACCCGCACCAGCGGCGCCATCTTCGGCCCGAGCTTCCCCTTGACCAGCGCCAGGTGGACGCGCTTGTCGATGTGAGACTCGAAGAGACGCAGTTCCCATTCGCCGAACTCGTTCTCGATCTTTGTCGCAGCCGTCTCGCGCACCAGCGTCTCCGTGCGCCGGCGATACTTGATCAGGTCCGCGATCGTCACCAGCTTGAGGCGGTGTTCCCGGGCAAAGGCAAGCAGGCGGGGCATGCGCGCCATGGTGCCGTCCTCGTCCATGATCTCACAGATGACGCCGGCGGCATAACACCCAGCGAGGCGCGCCAAATCTGCCACGGCCTCTGTCTGGCCGGCGCGCACCAACACGCCGCCCATGTTTGCCCGCAGGGGAAACGTGTGACCCGGTTGAAGAAAATCATCGGCCACAGCCTTGGCGTCAACGAGCTTGCGGATGGTCACCGCCCTGTCGGAGGCGGAAATACCGGTGGTTGTCCCCCCGCGGGCGTCTACGCTCACGGTGAAGGCCGTGCCGAAGCTGGAAGTATTTCGCGGCGCCATCTGGGGCAGGCCCAGTTCGTCCACCCGCTCGGAAGACAGGGCCACGCATATCAAGCCGCGCCCGTATTTGGCCATGAAATTAATCGCCGGGGGGGTCACCCTATCCGCGGCCATGGCCAGGTCCCCTTCGTTCTCCCTGTCGGCGTCGTCGACGATTATGACCATGCGACCGCGTTTCAGGTCTTTAAGCGCGTCTTCTATCTTGGATGTTTTCATGTGTCCTCCGTCTTCACGAGTATTGAGTATTGGGTAGTGGGTATTGGGTGGGCTTAACTCAATAAGCAGAGCTTGTCGCGCGACCCTATGGTACGCAACCACCGCGATACTCAATACCCATCACCCAATACCACTTACTTGTAAATATCGAACAACAACCCCTTGATCTCATCGATCTTCTCCAGCAGTTTCAGGGACTCCGCCTGCCCCTCCACCACCATCTGGGTCAACTTATCCAGCCCGCTTTCTACCTTCTCCAGGTTCAGGTGCGCGCTGTATTTCCCTTTTTTGGAGATCGAATGCGTTTCCGTAAGCTTGAAGCTCTCACCCAGTGCGGCAGAGAGAAAACGACCCACGGTCTCACGGTACTTCTTCACTTCCTCGGGCTTGAAGTTCTTCAGCAGTTGCCGGCCCTGTTCCTCCACCTCCTTCATTACATCGTCCAGTTCCTGGCGCTTTTCCTTCTTCTCCGCCTGGTCCAATGCGCCGAGAAACGCCTCGTCGGTCTCGGAGGTCTTGTCCTTGCGTCCGCTCTTCTTTATCTCGCCGCGTTTCGCCCTGTCGATGCCGTCGATTTCCATTCGTATCCTCCACAATGATTAGTATTGGGTATTGAGTAGTGAGTATTGGGTAGGTTCAACTCAATACTCAATACCCATCACCCAATACCACTAAAACCCCGCTTCCTTCAGCTTCCCCATCGTCAATCCGCTTTGCCGCTTGCCGGCGGCATCAACCACCGCCTTGACGAGCGTATCCGCTTCCAGGTTCACCGCATCTCCCGCGCTCAGGCGGGAAAGATTCGTAGCTCGCAGGGTCTCCGGTATCAACGCCACCTCAAAAGCGCCCTCCCTTGTCCTAGCCACCGTTAAGCTCACCCCGTTCACCGCCAACGAACACTTGGGGTAGACGTAGCTCGCCACTTCAGGGATACTGCCGACTATCAATACGGCGCCTTCTCCCTCTCGTGCCACCTCCAGCACCTTGGCCGTGCCGTCCACGTGTCCACTCACCACGTGGCCGCCCAAGGGCTCACCGGCGCAGAGCGGCAGTTCCAGGTTCAACGGCCACCCCGGCCTGAGCCAGGAGAGAGAACTTCGCTCCGTGGTCTCGGACGAAAGGTCAAAGCCCATGCCCCTTTGGCTCCGCGCCACCAGCGTCAGGCAGACGCCGTCTACGGCAAGACTGTCCCCCTGTTTCAGCTTACCCGCCAGCCCGGGGCAAGAGAGAAAGAGACGGCCGCCCGTATGCCGCTTTTCGACGCGCAGGAGTTCGCCCGTGTGTTTTATGATGCCGGTAAACATCTTCTCGTCGTTAGTCGCTAGTCGCTCGTCGCTCGTTATGCATCACAGTTCAGCCCTTATCAAGATATCTGAGCCCAGCTTCTCAACACTCCACGACTTCAGCCGCAACGCCTTCGCCACCCGCGCCACGCCTCTCCCTTCAAACGGGCTCACCGCATCCCGGCCGCCAATAAGCTTGGGAGCAATGAAGACGGCCAGCTCGTCGACCAGGCCCTGCTCAAGGAAGACGGCGTTGGTCTCGCCGCCGCCTTCGACCAGTAAGGAGCATATCCCCATTCTTAGCAATCCCCCCAGCGCCCGGCGCAAGGGAAGCTCGACGATCTCTACTCCCGCTTTCTCCAGCGAAGCCTTCCGTTTCCCCCCGCCGCCTGCCGCGGTGATAACGATACTGCGCCCACCACGCATGAATTTCATCCCCGGACGAAGTCTCAACTCAGGGTCAATGACTATCGCCGTCCCCCTTCTCGTCGCGCGCAGGCCGGGGTCATCAAGCAGCGCGGTAAGCTGTCCTACCAGCACCCCGTCGGCCGCCGCCCTGATCCTCCCCACCAGCCGCCGCGAGCTCGCCGAGCTGATCCATTTTGAATCTCCGCCGCGCGCGGCTATCTTTCCGTCCAGGCTCATCGCCCACTTCAAAGTTACGTACGGCAGTCCCAGGCGCTTGTTTTTCAGGTAGACCTTATTCTGTGCCGCAGCTTCCTCCGCTAGGAGGCCGGTCTCTACCTTCAATCCCGCGCGCCTCAGTTGCCGCAGGCCACGGCCCATCACCCTCTTATCGGGGTCGACCAGGGCGACAACGGCCTTTTTAAGCCCGCTCGCTACCAGGCGCGGCGCGCAGGGAGGCGTAAGCCCCTGATGGGCGCAGGGCTCCAGGTTGATATAAAGCGTGCCACCTTGCGCCGCGCGGCCGACCTGCATTAGGGCCACTATCTCCGCGTGCGGCTTGCCCGGGCCGCGGTGATAGCCCTTTCCCACCACGCGTCCCTTCTTCACCACCACCGCTCCCACGAGCGGGTTGGGCCCGGTCATTCCTCGTCCTCGTTCGGCGAGGCCGAGGGCCATTCTCATGTATTTTTCATCGAAACTAATGGCCAATGTCCAATCTGTATTGGGTAGCGTGTATTGGGTATCGCGTAGCGCACGGCGCGAAGCGACACGGGCCTATCCTGTCGTGCGTTACCAGTATTGAGACGACCGACCAACCCAATACTCATCACCCAGTACTCAATACCAACAAAAAAAACGCCCCATCCTCCAGGGCGTTCGAAACGCGGGAAATCCCCTCACGGGGAAAGTTCCGCACGATAATACCTTCTCCCATCCAGACTCTAACTGTCGGCGCCGGAATCTCACCGGTCTCAGCGGTCTATGGTTTGCAGCAAGCTATCTGGCGCGGAAGCCGCGGAATCCTCGCGGAACCGCGGAAGCTTCTCCGCGTACTCCGCGCGGTTGCGCCAGCAACCGTTCCGCGTTCTCCGCGAAAAGAAGTAGCCTGCTACCCAGGGAACCGCTCGCGGGCTCGGCTCTTCTTGCCTTACCGCCGGTCGGGAATTTCACCCAGCCCTGAAGGTATCAGGCGGGTATTATAGCAGGTTCTGCGGAATGGTCAAGCTTTTTCGGACGCCCGAGGGACGAGGGCGGCGGCGATTCTCCTTGATGAGATTATGAAGAATCGCTGCACATCGGGAATCGGGATCGGGGTCCGCAGGCGATTAAGCATCAGCGTAATCAGCGAGGAATCAGCGTAATCCGCGATCTAGGGAGAAAATACCCACGACACGGCGGAATTACTCTTGACAGAAAAACGCTTTCTTCCTATACTTCACATCACTGATCTTGAGTCTGGGGCATGGAGTCCGATAGATGGTCGATAGTCCAACCAAGAGCAAGCCGAAACGACCCCGCGGCAAGGTACATATCATCCCAGACAGCTGCAAAGGTTGTGCCTTCTGCGTGGAGTTCTGCCCCACCAAGGTCCTGGTGATGTCCGACGAGTTCAATAAGAAGGGCTATCACCCACCGCGCGTCGCCGATCCGGACGCCTGCTCTAATTGCAACCTTTGTGCCCTGTATTGCCCTGAGTTTTGTATATGGGCGACGAAGATAGAGGAGGACGACTAGCCGAACCGGCGAACCGGAGAATCGGCGAAACGGAGACGATGACAAAGAAGAACGATTACATGGCTGCGGGGAAGGTAAGAAGCGCCGATCCCAAGGGGGTGCTGACCGGCGCCCATTATCTCGACGGTGACCACGCCTGTTGTGAGGGCGCTTTGGCGGCCGAATGCCGTTTTGTGGCCGGCTACCCGATAACCCCCTCCACCGAGGTGGTGGAACGCTTCTCGGGCCGCACGCCTCTCGTGGGCGGCGTCTTCATCCAGATGGAGGACGAGCTGGCCTCCTCCATCGCCATCTCGGGCGCCGTCTGGGCCGGCGCAAAAGCGATGACGGTCACCTCCGGGCCCGGTTTCTCGCTGATGATGGAACACATCGGGCTGGCCGTGATACTGGAGACCCCCTGCGTTTTCGTTGACGTCCAAAGGGGAGGCCCTTCCACAGGCCTGCCTACCCTGCCAGGCCAGGCTGACATGATGCAGGCGCGCTGGGGCTCGCACGGCGATTACGAGATCATCGCCATCTCGCCGAACTCGCCCCAGGAGGCATTCGACCTGACCATCGAGGCCTTCAACCTTTCTGAGCAGTACCGCGTGCCGGTGATGCTGATGCTCGACGAGTGCGTCGGACACATGACCGAAAAGGTGATCATCCCCAAGGCGGACGATATCAAGATCACGCCGCGTCGTTGGAGCAAAGCGAAGAAGGGCGAGTACCTGCCCTTCAAGGCCGGCGGCGAGGACATGGTCCCCGAGCTGGTCAAGGCAGGGGACGGCCACCGTTTCCACATCACGGGATTAACGCACAACGAGCAGGGATACCCCGTAATGAACCATATCTGCCAGGAAGAACTGGTGCACCGCCTGGTAGATAAGATCCGGGTGAACGCCGACAGGATCGTACACCTGGAAGAAGACGGCGTCGAGGGAGCCGACTGCGTGGTCGTCTCTTACGGCATCACCTCTCGCGTCGCCGCCCGCGCTATCGAGGCGGCCCGCGCGGACGGCCTGAAGGTCGGCCATATCCAGTGTAAGATAGTCTGGCCCTTCCCCGCCAAGCGCATCCTCGAGCTGGCGGGGGTGGTGAAGTCCTTCGTTATGCCGGAGATGAACTACGGCCAGGTAGTGCTGGAACTGGAGCGGCTGGTCTGCGGCAAGTCGCGCGTCAGCCTGGTGCCGCATGCCGGCGGCATGGTTCACGAGCCGGAAGTGATACTTAAGGCCATCAAGCAGAGCCTTAAATAGGGACCTGGGATCTCGGAACTCGGCACTCGTGTTTGCCGGCGAGACCCGAGGCCCAAGGTCCGAGAGCCGAAACAAGATGAGCGCAAAGAAGAGACAGGACAAGAAGGACACCGCGGTGAACCCGATAGAGCCGTTGTTGCGCATGCACCGCATGCCGCACATCTGGTGCTCGGGTTGCGGCATCGGCACCACGGTAAATTGCTTCGCGCGCGCGCTCGAGGACAGCAAGGCCGACTTGGACAAGACCTGCATCGTCTCCGGTATCGGCTGTACCGGCAGGGTAGCGGGTTACATGAACCTGGACTCCTTCCATACCACGCACGGCCGCCCTATCCCCTTCGCCACGGGACTGAAGCTCGCCAACCCCGACCTTAACGTAGTCGTCTACAGCGGTGATGGTGACCTGATAGCCATCGGCGGCAACCATTTCATCCACGCGGCGCGCCGCAACATAGACATGCTGGTGATCTGCGTGAACAACTTCACCTACGGCATGACGGGGGGCCAGTTGACCCCGACCACGCCTTACTCCGCCGTCGCCTCCACCGCACCTTACGGGAACTTCGAGAAGACCTTCAGCCTGCCTTATCTCGCCGACTCCTGCGGCGCCGTCTACGTGGCTCGTTGGACGACCTACCACGTGCGCCAGGTGGCGAAATCGATGACCGAAGCGATGGGCAAGCGTGGTTTCAGGTTCATCGAGATCATCTCCCCCTGCCCCACCCTCTACCAGCGGCGTAACAAGCTGGGTGACGGGCTGGCTTTCATGAAGTATTTCAAGGAGAAGAGCGTGCGCAAGGACGGCGCGGACACGCGCGAGGTAAATCTGGACTTCCAGAGCGAGATCATAGTAGGCAAGTTCGTAGACAGGGAAATGCCCACCTTCCTCGACGATATGAACAGGCGCCTCAAGGAGGCTCTGGGGGATAAGTACGAGGAGTATAAGGGCATTAAGACCAAGCTATAACAGGGTTGTCGCTCGTCGCTAGTCGCTAGTGCAGGATTGACAAATGAGCAAAGGACCAAGTGAAATAAAGATAGGCGGTTTCGGAGGGCAGGGGGTTATCCTTTCTGGGATAATCATCGGCAAGGCCTTCTCCATCTACGACGGCAAACACGCCACGCTCACCCAGGCCTTCGGCCCCGAGGCGCGCGGCAGTGCCTGCAGTGCGCAGGTGATACTCTCGCCCGACGCCGTCCTCTACCCCTACGTGGCTCACCCCGGCGTGCTGGTGGTGATGTCCCAGGAGGCCTACACCAAGTTCTCTCCCGACCTGAAGGACGACGGCATCCTGCTGATGGAGCAGGACCTCGTCCAGCCGGGGAAGATACCCGCCAAGGTCAAAGCCTACAGCATCCCCGCTACCCGCTTCGCCGAAGAGCTGGGACGCAAGCTGGTGCTGAATATCGTGATGGTCGGCTTCTTCACCGCGATCACGGGTTTCATCAGCGAGAAGGCGGCAAAGCAGGCGATAGCCGCCACCGTACCCAAGGGGACGGAAGAGCTGAACCTGAAGGCCTTCAAGAAGGGGTTTCAGTACGGCAAGAAGTTAGTTAGTCGTTAGTCGTTCGTCGCCTGCCCTGAGGGAGGCGAAGCCGAATCGAAGGGTTAGTCGTTCGTCGCCTGCCCTGAGGGAGGCGAAGCCGAATCGAAGGGTTAGTCGTTCGTCGCCTGCCCTGAGGGAGGCGAAGCCGAATCGAAGGGTTAGTCGTTCGTCGCCTGCCCTGAGGGAGGCGAAGCCGAATCGAAGGGTTAGTC
>CBDVCL010000043.1:0-9610 GCA_965372475.1 uncultured bacterium
CCCCTTTGCCAGGAGAGCGTCCAGCTTCCCCTTCATCGTCAGCCGGGCCTGTATCGCGCCTGACGCCTGCTTCACCAGCGGCAACGCCTTGAGGATAGAAAGGTCACCCTGCTCCAGCCGGAAATCAAGGTCTATCTCTCCCTTCAGCGCCCTGGCGCGCCGCGCGGAGAGCGGCATGGTACCGGAAGCTATGGCGCGCGATTTCCCGTCGTTATAAACGAGCTTCACAGGTCCGAGCGGGGAAAGCTCCAGTTTCTCCTTCTCCCAGCGCACCATGCCGTGAAGGATATCGTAGTCGAGGTTATTGAGCCTGCCGTTGCTCAGGTCAAAGGAAAGCAGGAGCGAAGGGTCCTCCCTCGTGCCCTTGTAAGTAAGGTTAAGGTCGCCCCGACCGGAAAGGTCCGTCGCCAGCCAGGGCATGGCCGCCGTCACCACGCCTACACCCTCCCCGCGACTGCGCACCCGCAGGTCCGATTTCCCCCGCGGCTTAAGGTCACCGCTGGCGAAAAGCAGGACCTTGTCTCCCTGCTTGAGCTCAAAATCGGCGAAGCGCAAACCACCGCGCGGCAAGAGCTTCACCCTGCCTGACAGGTCAAGCTCCCCTTTTCCACCGGCCTTGAAAACGAACTCGCCGTCACGGTAACTGTGCCTTATCGTGAAGTTGCCGTAGTCATTCGTTCCCAGCCGCAGAAAACGCACCTTCTCCTTGCCGTCGTATTCCGTCTTGCCTTTCTCCCTCCGGAAGGTGCCGTTGAGCTCCACCTCACCGTCGAGGGGCACACCGAGCAAGCGAAGCTTCTCTCCCTGACAGGGCAGGCGGAGCTTCACCCGTTCCTCTGCCTCGAAGAGCACCTCCCCCTCGTTGATCGAGATCGAACCGTCACGGTTAGCGGCGATAAGCTTGCCTATCCGTAGTGTCTTGCCCTGGTACTCGAAATCGCCGTAGAGCTCCTCGAATTCGTAGCCGGCCAATACCCCCGTGACAGCGTGTATCTTGCCCCGCAGCCGCTGCCGTCCCAAGCCCCCACTTACAAGGATGGCGCCCAGCTTCAACTCGCCGTCGTATTTCTCGCGCGAAAAATCACCGGGCAGGAAGCCGAGCAGGGTGTTAAGGCTGCCGTCCTTCAGGGCCAGTTTCAACGCCACCGACCGGTCCTTTTCCTTTAGCCGCGCGTAGTCCCCGGCGAGTTCTTCCGCCTCTTCCTGCGAGAAGACCCTGGCCAACTCGTCCTCTGCCGGTTTGCCCAGCCGCGTCAGGCCGTTGAAAACAAGGCGCGCGCCGCTGTAGCCAAACCCTCCCTCTGCTTCGACCAGCCCCTGCCCCCCCGGCACGCGGGCATTGAAACGGAACCCCTCCAGCTCTCTGCCCGCGAACTTCGCCCGCTCAAGGGAGTAATCGCCCTCCAGCCTGGGTTCTTTGAAGCTGCCGCTCAGCTCACCCATGCCGGACAGCTCACCGTCTAGCTTACCGGCCAGGCCGGGGAAGGACCGGCGCAGGGACATTTTCTTCAGGATCAGCCTGCCCTCCAGGCTTCCCGGCGCGCCCCTCGCCATCGACCCGGCTAGATAGGCCGCCTTGTCCCAGTCAATGCTGAAGAAAGTCTTGCCGGGGAGATCGGTGATCTTGCCCTTCAGGTTTGGCCGCTTACCCCCGTTTACCTTCGCGTTGCTTATCTCCCAATCGTACTCATAGCCGCCCGGCACCTCTTCGCCACTGAGTTCGCCGCTGCCGCTCATCTCTACACCACGCCGGCGCAGGTTTTCCACCTTGCAGGAGGCAAAGATCCTTCGCCCTTCCTCAAACGGGCGCCACTCCCCCTCCAGGTACGCCCTCCTGCCCGCCTCCTGCTCCATCACGAAATCCCGCAGGTTAACCCGGCCCTCTTCCAACTCCAGCCAGGCGCTTATCTTCTCGCCTTCCATCTCGCCGATCTTGAACTTCCCCACCCCCCACCAGCCGCGGCCATTCATCTTCTGCCGCGGACCATGCAGCTTGATCTCGCCGCTCAAGGAGCCCTTCGTACCATCAAGGTGTGACAACCCCGCCACGGCCATCAGGCGCTCCAGAGGCCAGGCCGTCGCCTCTATCGCCACGTTCGCGTCCCCCTCGCGCGGCATGTCACAGCTAAACGAGAACTGGCGACCGAGGGAAACGTCTGCCTTGAACCCGCCGGCCCCGCCGCTCACCCGGCCATCCCAGGGACCGAGGGATGTCTCCTGCCGATACAACTTGTCCACCCTGACCGCCAGTTCGGCCCGGGGACGCTCGATCGCCCCTGCCACCGTTCCCTGCACTCCGGCCCTGCCCCTGTAGCCCGGTAAGCGCTCGCGCAAGACCGGCAGATCCTTCAATTCCAGCGCCTTGCCCTCTAGCACCAGGTCCCACCCTTTCTTTGCGTGCACGCTGCCGCTCAACCGCATCCGTCCCAGCGGCTCTTTCCCTCCCGCCTGGGTAAAGACCATCTCCTCGATGCCGAATCCGTCACCCGACCAATTGATGCTCGTTTGGATACCGCCGACCTTTTCGTCTATATCCCCCCCCCGCAAGCGGAATATTTCCTCCGAGCCGCTGAATACCGAGTGGTAGTTCCTGAACCTGCCCCGCACCAGGTAAGAGTCGGCCCCCTCGCCCCCGGGGGCGAGGATCCCCTCCCGTTCCAACTCCAGCTGCGGCGCCGCCAGCGTACCCGTAAGCTTCAGCCGGCAGTAGTTCCTGAAAGAGATGTCCTTCTCAGCGAAGAAAGGCCTGGCCAGGTCGGCATTCTCCAGCTCGAAACTGAATTCGATGCGGTCACTTCCCTTTGGCTCACCGGCGGCCGCCTTCTCCACATGGCCGTACCCCGTGAGCCGGCCGCCGTAAAGCTTGGCGCGCAGGCTGGGCAAACGGTAATAGCGTCCGCTATACTTGACCACGGCGTGCACTTCCTCCAGCTCCAGCTTGCCCAGCGACACACGCGGCGAATCGACCATCACCTTGAATAACAGGTTCGTCGGCGGGCCCTCCACCCTGAGTACCGCGCGCGCCCGGCCGCGCACCTTGAAGGGCTTAATCAGGGCCATCAACTCCGGCACCTCGTTGAAATCCCATTTATCCGCTACCGCCTTGAAATCGACGTCCGGGCGCGAGATGTCCGCCACTTTCCCCACCGCCCACCATTGTATACCCAGGTATTCGAAGCGGACGTCGCGCACGCTCAGAGCACCGTGCTTGAGGCCTAACTTCCCCCGCAGGCCGCTTATCTTGACCGGCGACCGCTTCAGGTCCAGGTCTACTCCCGCCAGCGTGAATTCCCCCTCGTAAGCCAACGGCGCCCCCGCCCCTCCTTTCAGCCGCATTACGAAATGCACCTTGCCGCCGCTGGGACGGTACGTGTCCTGGCGCGGCGCAAAGAGCATCAACTGCCGCGGCGAAAGCTCCCTGCCCTCGACGCTCACGTCCACGCCGCCGTCGCTGTCGATAAAGCCGTTGCCCTCGAGGCGGCACTTTGGCCGGCCGCCCACCTTGGCCTTGAAGCCGACCCTGGTCTTCTCCTCACCGGGAGAGAGCAGGGCATAGATATCCACCAGCGAAAATCGCTCGCCGCGATCGGCAGCGTGGAAAAGAATACGCCCGTCGCTGATCTGCAGGCGGGGATGCCGCAGGGGCGCCTTCGCCTCTGCTTCCGGCCCGGCAGGCGCTTGCCCCGGGCCTTCATCCGCGCCGGCGGCAAAAACGCCGGGCAAGACCGCCAGGCAGTCCTTGAGCTTATCGGCGCCGCCGAAATAATAGACGCGTGGCCGCCGGAACTGCACCGACGCTATGCTCTCCGCCACCCTCTTGCGCTTGACAAGGACATTCCACCAGCTGAGATTGACGCCGATCTCCTCCACCTCCACCCGGCCCGGAAAATAGGGCAGGCGCACCTCGACCTGCTCAAGCACCAGGGCGCTGATTATCCCTCCCCTGACGCGGCCGGCGCTCACCTCGCCCCGCACCAGCGCCTCCACCCGCGAGAGGATCATGCCCTTGTACTTGGCGGCCACGAACTCGCTGCGATTGACCAGGTAAGCGCCGACGGCCAGCAGAACAAGAACGATCGCCAGGACGGCTAGCTTTCTCTTCATCGTGTTCTACACCGTATAATTAATATGGTAGGGGCGGGTCTTAGACCCGCCCCTACGCACGGCAGGGAAACCCACATCGACCAAACCGTGGATCCCTCTTACTCCCTACCCCCGGCTGAAAACGAGCGCCTCGCTTTTCTTGCCCCGCGGACCTTCCTTGTAATCGATCAGGACCTTCTCGCCCTCTTTCAGTTTCTCCTGCAGGAGTTGTTCAGCCAAGGGATCCTCGATACGCCGCTTGAGCTCCCGCTTTAGGTTGCGAACGCCGAGGGAACGGTCGTAGCCGACGCGAACCAGGAACTCCTTGGCACCATCACTTACTTCGACCCTTATCTGCCGTTCCCGCAGCCGCTCGTTCATCTCCCCGAGCTGCAGCTCGATGATCTTCTTTATCTCCGCTTCCAAGAGCGGCTTGAAGACCACTATCTCGTCGACGCGGTTAAGGAACTCAGGCTTGAACTTGCGCTTGATGGCGCCCCGCAGTTCCTTTTCCATCGCCTGGAAATTATAATCATCGTCCTTCGGCGCCAAGCCGATCTTCCTGCCCTTGGCGAAGATCTCGCCGCCCTCGTTGGAAGTCATCACTATCACCGTGTTCTTGAAATTAACCGTGCGGCCACTGCTGTCCGTCAAGCGCCCATCCTCCAGCACCTGCAGCAGGATGTTGAAGATGTCGGGGTGAGCCTTTTCTATCTCGTCGAAGAGCACGACCGAGTAGGGGCGACGGCGCACCTTCTCGGCCAGCTGGTTGCTGTCCTCATAGCCGACGTACCCCGGCGGCGCGCCGATCAGCCGCGACACCGAGTGTTTTTCCATGTATTCCGACATGTCCACCCTGATCAACGCCTCTTCGTTCTCAAAGAGGAATTCGGCCAGCGCCCGGGCAAGCTCGGTCTTGCCCACACCCGTAGGGCCAAAAAACATGAAGGAACCGATCGGCCTGCGCGGGTCGGAGATACCCGCCCGCGAACGCTGTATGGCCTGGGCCACCACGCCGATCGCCTCGTCCTGCCCGACGACCCTGCCCCCCAAAGCCCGCTTCATGTTCTTCAGTTTTTCCGACTCCTTCTTCTCCAACCGCGTCAGGGGAATGCCCGTCCAGCGGGAGACCACGTAGCAGATATCTTCTTCGTCGATCTTCGCCTCCCCTGGCACGCGCGTCTTCCGCCAACTGCCGCGTTCCCGCTTCAACCGCGTTTCCAGCCCCTTGATCTTGTCACGCAGCTCCGCCGTCTTCTCAAACTCCTGCGCCTCGATGGTCACCGCCTGCTCGCTCTTCAACTCCTCCAGCTTGCTCTCCAACTCTCGCGCGCGGGGCGAGGGAACGGTCAAGAGAAGGCGCTTGCGCGAGCCGGCCTCGTCTATCAGATCGATGGCCTTGTCAGGCAGGTAGCGATCGGAGATGTAGCGGTCAGCCATGCGCGCCGCGGCTATTACCGCCTCGTCGGTTATCCGCACCTTGTGGTGCTCCTCGTACTTCTGACGCAGGCCCTTGATTATCTCTATCGTCTCCTCCACGCTGGAGGGTTCCACTATCACCATCTGGAAACGCCTCTCCAACGCGCCGTCCTTCTCAATGTGCCTACGGTATTCCTCCAGGGTAGTGGCGCCGATACATCTCACCTCCCCCCGTGCCAGGGCCGGTTTCAACATGCTCGAGGCATCGATGGCCCCCTCTGCCGCGCCGGCGCCGACGATGCTGTGCAGTTCGTCGATGAAGAGAATGACTTCCGTCGCAGTGCGCATCTCTTTGAGGATGGACTTGAGCCTCTCCTCGAACTCACCGCGGTACTTGGTGCCGGCCACCAGCGCGGCCAGGTCCAGGGTGACTATGCGGCGGTTGTGCAGTATCTCCGGCACCTCCCCGTCGGCTATCTTCTGC
Organism: uncultured bacterium; assembly: GCA_965372475.1. Taxonomy (GTDB): domain Bacteria; phylum Oederibacteriota; class JAUXIB01; order JAUXIB01; family JAUXIB01; genus CBDVCL01. The sequence goes on from CBDVCL010000043.1 coordinate 5,987, forward strand.
GCCAGGCCTTCCACGATGGCAGTCTTGCCAACGCCCGGCTCCCCGACCAGCACAGGATTGTTCTTCTTGCGCCGGCAGAGGATCTGGACGATCCGCTCGATCTCGCCACCTCGCCCGATGATCGGGTCGATCTTGCCTTCGCGGCTGTAAGCCGTCAGGTCCCGGCCAAAGGAATCGATGTTGGGGGTCTTGCTCTTCTTCAGCTTGGCTTCCCGCATGAACCGCCCCCCCAGCAGGTTGATTATCACATCCTGGACCCTGCTCAGGTCTACACCCAGGTCGGCAAGCACGCGTGCGGCAAGGTTCCCCCCGTCCCGGAGAATCCCCATGAGGATGTGTTCGGTACCGATGTAGTTGTGCCCTAATTTCCCCGCCTCCTCGCGCGCACATTCCAGGGACTTCTTTCCCGCGGCGGTGAGCGGCATCTCGCCAACGGTCAAGATATCAGATCCCGGCGGCGCCCTGTTCATCACCGCTCTCCTCACCGCCTCCGCTTCAACGTTCAGTTGCTGCAAGACGGCGGCGGCGACTCCGCCGGTCTCGCTGACCAGGCCGAGCAGCAAGTGCTCGGTGCCCACGGCATCGTGCCGTAACCGCCTGGCTTCGTCACCGGCTACATGAATCACCTTCCGCGCGCGTGGTGAAAATCTCTGCATCATCGTTTGCCTCCGTACCTTCCCCGTTTTCCACCGGGTTCACCCGTCGTAGACACCCACCACTACGTTACCCTTTACCCGCCCCCGCGCCTGTCTGCCGACAGGCAACCGCGGGGGCGGTGGCGCCCGCCCGCCGTCGTCAGCGCTCCGCCTTGCATTACTTCATTGGTGCGGAGCGCTGGCTGTGGCGGGTGAATTCCAGGGCGCCACTACTGCTCTGCTTTTTCCTTTTTACTTTTTACTTCTCCCTTCTTACTTCTTACTTCTTCTTTTTTCCCTGCAGCCTGAGTGCCCCTCCTTTCAGGAGAAACACCTGCCCCGCCGCGGCGGCGAGCTTCTCGTTGTGCGTGACAACCACTACCGTAAGCTTCCGCTTGCGACAGATATACCAGATCAGGCCCTCCACCACCTTCGCCGTGCGCACATCCAGGTTCCCGGTGGGTTCGTCGGCAAAGAGGATCACCGGGTCGTTTATCAATGCCCTGCCAAGCGCCACCCTCTGCCTCTCTCCCCCGGAAAGTTCGCCCGGCTTATGATTCAGCCGCGACCCCAATCCCAAGCTGGCCATGACTTCCTCCCCCTTGGAACGCGCCTCGTCCCGCCCCGTACCCCGTGCCAAGGCCGGCATCATCACGTTCTCTACGGCGGTGAATTCCGGCAAGAGGTGATGAAACTGGTAAAGGAACCCGATGCGGTCGCCACGGCACGCCGAGAGTTCCCCGTCAGACATCTCGTAAAGCCTTTCACCTTCCAGGTAGACCTTGCCGCACGTCGGGCGGGACAGCCCCCCCAGGATATGCAGCAGTGTGCTCTTGCCGGACCCCGACGGGCCAAGGATGGCGATGATCTCTCCGTATTCCAGGGTCAGATCTACCCCTCGCAGGATGTCAACCCTCTCACCGCCCACCTCGAAGTTCTTCTCTATCTTTTCCGCTCTTAGTATTTCACTCATTTCTTCTTCGGCAATCGGGATAGGGCGCAGCGTGCTGCGCCCCTACTTGCGTTACCGGGTTGATGCTCTGCCAACAGTGGTGTCCTCGCTCCCTTTACCCTTTTCCCTTCTCTGGTCGCTGGTGCGTAAGCCGGCACGAGCGACGAGCGACGAGCAACGAGCGACAGCACTGACATCTCGCCCTGCTCACTTCTTACTCCCCTTCTCGCTCTTCTTCTCTATTAGCGAATCGCCGCCTTGGCCTTCCTGCCCGTATTCCGGGCGGCTGTGATAGATGCCGACGAGGGAGCGGATGAAGACGTCGGCTATGCTGTTCAGGTCGCGCAGGGTCAGATCGCACTCATCGAGTTGGCCGTCGATGAAGCGGTTGTGAGTGATGCGACGCACCAGGTCCTCGAGACGGCCGGCCGTCGGCTCCTTGAGCGCCCGCGCGGCCGACTCCATCGAATCGGCAAGCATCACCACCGCCGCCGCCTTGCTCTGCGGCTTCGGCCCCGGATAGCGGAAGTTCTCCTCCTCGACGCTTTCCCTGCCATTCCCCTGCAGGGACTTCTGGTAGAATGGGGTGAGCAGCGTCGTCCCATGGTGCTGGGCGATGCCGTCAAGCACAGCACTCGGCAACTTGCCGTCCCCGGCCATCTCCACCCCTTCCTTGACGTGGGAGATGATGATCAGTGCGCTCATCGTCGGCGTAAGTCCCTCGTGCTTGCTGACGCCCTCCCGCTGATTCTCGACGTAGTAAAGCGGCTTGACTATCTTGCCGATATCATGGTAGTAAGCGATGGTCCTGGCCAGCAACGGATTGGCGCCAACCTGCTCGGCGGCCGCCTCGGCCAGGCTGCCCGTCATCAGCGTATGATGGTAAGTACCCACCGCTTCCAGTGCCAACCTTTTCAATATCGGCTGGTTAAGGTCGGATATCTCCACCATCTCTATGTCAGTGGTCAGCTTAAAGAGCGGCTCGAAATACATGAGGATGATCATCGCCAAGAACGCCGAGAGAATGCCGTTCCCCGCCCAGAAGAGCAGCTCCTTGCCCGTTCCCTGCCAGGGCACGTTCTCGAAGAAATTGACACCGGCGACCACCATTACGTTAGCCACCGCGATAAAAACACCCGCGCGAGCCAGGTCCATGCGCCGGGCCACGCGCCGCACGCAAAAGACGGATACCATGCCGCCAAAGGCGGCGACGATAAAACATTTGAAACTCATCATTGACGCCACACCGACCAGCACGCTCAAGAGGGCGGTCATCACCAGGGCCAGCTCACCACCCATGGCGATAGCCAGCACCATTGAAACAGACGCCATCGGCAACCAGTAGCCGCTCGTGCCGACATGCTGGAAGACCCTGGCCAGGACGACTATGAATAACGACAGCAGGCAAAGCAGGACCAGTTGGCGCGTGTTGGCGAAAACATCCTGCCTGTGAAAAGCCAGGTATAGGATGAAGACCAGCAGGAAAGGCACCAGGAAGAAGACGTAGGATGCCCGGCTGGCGCGCGAGCGCTGCAGTTGCATGCCCCTGAGCAAGGAGAGAGACAGCTCGCTGATGCGTTCCCCCTCGTCCACGATCCTCTCGCCCTTCTTGATCTCGGTGAAAACGGGCTCGACAGAACGGCGCACGCCCTGCTCTACTTTCTCCGTTGCCTCTTCGTCAAGATATACATTTGGCTGGATGAAGTGCGCCACGACCTTGTGCAGCATCAGCAGTCGCAACCCCCCGTATCGTATTTTAAGTTTCTTCTCCGCCACGCGTAGTTCGCCGGAGATATCATCTTCCCTCATTTCCACGTACTCCTTGTTCTCCATGGAAACGGGGTTGCCCTTCATGCGCACCTCCACACCGCGCTCTCCCAGGTGGCGGACATAATCCTTGTCTACCACGTGAGCTCCCATCACCCTGCCGGCCAATTGGCCGCACTTATCCCGGAAGTCCGGCTTCATCTTCCTCGTCAACCATTCCCATACCTTGTCATCGAGAGACAAGCCGTAACGCTCCCAGATCTTCTTGCG
>CBDVCL010000044.1:0-9471 GCA_965372475.1 uncultured bacterium
GCAGTTGAAGCCCGAGGACTGGGAGAGAACGGTTGACGTAAACCTTAAGGGCGTGATAAACGGCGTGCGCGCCGCCTACCCCCTGATGCTCAGCCAGGGCTTCGGCCATATCGTCAACACCGCTTCAATGGCCGGCCTGGGGCCGATACCTAACCTCGTCCCCTACGCCGCCACCAAGCACGCCGTGGTCGGGCTCTCCACCTCATTGCGCGCGGAGACAGGCGACAGCGGCGTGCGCGTAAGCGTCGTCTGCCCGGGTGTGATCCGCACGCCCATTCTCGAGGGCGGCGGCAAGTACGGCGCGATGCGTATGAAGATGCCGCGCAAGTTCATAGAGAAGAAACTCAAGGCGATTCGCCCCATGCCCGTCGACATCTTCGCGCGCAGGGTGCTGGACGACGTAGCGCGCAACAAATCCATCATCATCCACCCCTGGTATTGGCGGTCCCTCTGGTACCTCAACCGCTTCTTCCCTTCCTTCGCTATATGGCTAGCGGCACGGTTCCACCGCAAGGGCAAAGAGGAGATGAAACGGTTCTTGTGACCGGGGACCCGCGGTCTCGGACCTTGGACCTGGGACCTTGGACTCCGGACTCTGGACTTAGGACTTAGGACTTATGACTAGCGTACTATACAGTGAACTCACGCCCCGCGAATTCACGCGCCGCCTCAAGCAGGCGCCGATAGCTTACCTCCCCCTCGGCACGCTGGAATGGCACGGCGCCCACCTGCCACTCGGCTCGGATGGCCTGCAATCAGGCGGTTTCTTTGAACTGCTGGCAAGGAAAGCAGGTGGAATAGTCCTGCCGATGCTCTTCCTCGGCCCCGACCGAAAGAAGACCGTTCCCAGGTCCCGGGTCCCAGCCCCTGGGTCCTTCGAGCTATACGGCATGGACATCGCCAACCATTTCGGCAAGGGCTACCCAGACCAGCAACTCCCCGGTTCCGCTTATCATATCCCCACCCGCACCTACCGCACGATCCTGGAAGCCATACTGAAACAGCTCAAGCGCGCGGGATTCAAGATAGTCATGGCGCACGGCCACGGCCCCTCGACCAACCACTTCATCAAGTGGACCCCGGCGCTGGAGAAGAAATTCGGTCTCAAGCTCTTTCATTGTTGGGTCCTACCAACGACCAGCCCTTCGACAAGACTCAGGGCAGGCGACGAACGACCAACGACGCAGCCCACGGTTGCGGCACGCAATCTTGGGCTGCAAACCGACCATGCGGCGACAAACGAGACCTCCCTCGTCATGGCCTTGCGCCCCGAACTTGTAAAGATGAAGGAACTACCAAAGAACAGGAAGGAATGGCCGCTCGCCGTGGCGGGAGACGACCCGCGCCGCTATGCCAGCGCCACGCTGGGCAAGAAAGCCATCGCGGTCAACTTGAAGGTAATGGCAGGAATCCTCCGCGCCGCCCTGCGGAAACTCTGACCCTCAACGTTCGACGCCTGCCCTGCGAAGCCCCTGCGTCTGCCCCCATTCCTGTCTGCCGACAGGAAGACATGGGGGCGCAGGGGCGAAGTAGGGTTCGAGGTCAGACGTTAGACGACTCGTTTCTCCTGACTTTCGCTGGATGTCAACCGCGCCCCGCCTAGTACAGTAGACAGTCCCATGCCGATGGCGTATTATGGTTCTTATGGCATTGGTATCTATACTTGACGAGCTAAAGAAAGCGCAGGCGGGCGGCTATGCCCTGCCCCTCTTTGACACGCCCGAGATGGCGGGGACGCAGGGGATATTCGCGGCGCTGGAGGCGAAGCGCTCTCCCGGTATCGTCGCCCTCTGGAGCCAGCTGGCAGAGCGTCCGAATACCCAGGCCTTCCTCGATTATATCCGCGCCCTGGCAAAGGAAGCCGCTGTCCCCGTCTCGCTGATGCTCGACCACGGCAACAGCGTAGAATTATGCTCTCGCGCCCTCTCCATGGGCTTCACCGACCTGATGTACGACGGCTCGGCGCTGCCCCTTGAGGAAAACATCGCCAACACGAGAAAGATCGTGGAGATAGCGCATGCGGCTGGCGCCGCGGTGGAGGCGGAGCTCGGCCACGTGGGCCAGGGCTCGAAATACGCCAGCTATGGCGCGAAAGGAAAGGGCTTCACCGACGCTGCAAGCGTGGAGCGCTTCGTCACCGAAACGGGCGTGGACATGCTCGCCGCCGCCGTGGGCACGGCGCACGGCCAATACGCGGGAGAGCCGAAGCTGGACCTGGAACTCCTCGCTCAGATCAGGAAGCGCACCGATGTGCCCCTCGTTCTGCACGGCGGTTCGGGACTCTCGGACGAGCAGTTCAAGGCGGCGATAAAGGCGGGCGTCTGCAAAGTCAACGTCTTCACCGACCTGGGACAAACCGCAACGGCGCGCGTGGGCAAGGCGCTCAAGGCAAAAAAGGCGAACTTCTTCGATATCGGTAAAGCCACACAAGAAGCCTTCTGCGCGCGCTGTTCACACTACGCGGACGTCTTCGGCTCCGCAGGTAAGGCCTGAGCCGCATCAACCCAGCAACCCCAGGATCTCTTCAGGCGTGGCCGTTTCTTTCAATCCCTCAAGCTTCCCCTCCGACTCAGGCGTCAACTGCTCCCCCAGTTGCGCGAAGTAATCTCCCCGCGCCCTCAGCTCCGGCAGGCACTTCTCCGCCCAGCCGCTGAGATATCCCATGCCGCCCTGCCTCTGCAAGACGGTGTGCGCGTAGACTATGTCGGCACTGCGCACGAAGGCGGGGGTGAGGTCGGCCCATTCCCCCTCGCTCATCCCCGGCACCAGCTTCTGGCCCGGCTTGTTTATCTCCGTGCCGCCTATCAACAACATCCCCGCCTTCTCTGCCGCTTTCACCGTATAGCGCATCCTCTCCATCTTCCCTTCGTCCATCTTGCCGCTCGCGGTGTAGGCGAGGTCGAAGATGAAAAAGACCGAGGCCACGCCGTTGCGTCCAACCACCTCGAGCAGGCGCTCCATCTCGCTCTCCCCCTCTGAACTGCCGTCCAACCAGCCCAGCACAGGGATGCCGCCCAGTTCCCGGATGAAACCGTTCATCTCGGACATCTTGGGGAACGAGCCCTTGCCGGGCTGGACGTATCCCACCCCTCCCTGCTTCATTATCTTCGCCCTGATCGCTCCCTGCAGGCCCACTCCCGCGGGCAGGCCGAGCTCCGCCGCGTTGATGCCCAGCTTACCCGCCCAGAAAGCGCCCAGCTCCTGCTCCCCCTTGAACGCCTGCTGCGCCTTTTGCGCGTAGGCGATGCAGATGTGCCGCTCGGTAGCGTTGCCCCCCGGGGTTAACGGCAAGACGTCCCGCTCATAGTCCAGCCTCACTGGCTCAAGGTAGTCGTTGACGCGCTTCAGCAGTTCAAGGTTGCGCTGTTGGGCCGTGCGCTTAAGCGAGGCGAGGAACTCACGCCACGCGGCGGGCACCGCCGCCGAGGGTATGCCGATGCCCTGGTCGTATACCACGCCGGGCTCTCCCGGCGAGTTTATCACCGTCTCGCTCATCTCGGGCAAGTAGACGCGGCTCTCTATTCCCGCCGTGGCCTTCACGCCCACGAGGCGACAGGCCGCGTAGAACTCTGCCACGCCGTCCATGGCATCGAAATCCATTATCCCCGTCACACGCAGGCCGCACTTCCTCGAATGCCAGGCGATGGCGCTGGGCGAGTAGCCGAGGGAATTGTAGGAGTGAAAGGAGTGCACGTGGATGTTCAGCTCCTCTCCCACCTCGGCCAGCGCCACTTTCCCCTCCTGCGCCAGTCGCCACAGTTCCGCCAGCGCCTCGTGCCGCTCACGTGCGTCGAAACTGTCCAGCCTCTTCTCGAGTTTGTCTATCTCCGCATTCATTATCTCTCGCGCATTATGCGCCAAACAAACGTCATCGTCAAGTTCATCGCGTTCTTTACTTCATACTTCAGACTTCCAATCCTTGACACCAGGAACTTCCTCTGCTATCCTGCCGATTGTCAGGCTGTTGCCACTACCTGGATGTCTTTGGTACAATAGGCAAGTCTTCTTAAGAAAGGTTACCGGTGAAAAAAGCGCGGGGCACAGCAAGGCTATTCCCGGCGCTGCTCCTGCTGTTGCTCCTGCCGGCGGCTGAGTTGGCCGGGCAAACACTTACTTTCACCCTCACTGCCACCGCCACGCACACGATCACGCCGACCATCACCCTCACCCATACCACTACCTCCAGCCCCAGCCACACCGCCACTCCTACCATCACCGCCACCTCTACGATCAGCCCCACCTCCACGATCAGCCCTACCTCTACCATCACGCCCACGGTCACGCGCACCGCCACCACTACCCACACCATGCTCCCCTTCGCCGCCTTCCCTATCCCTTACTGCCCCCGCACCGCGGTTAACGGCGTGCTCAAGTTCCGCGGCGTACCCACGGGCGGCAAGGTGCAGATATACACCGTGTCCCTGGAACTGGTGCGCGAACTCCCCGAAGACCAGCGCCGTGCCCTATGGGACGGCCGCAACAAGCGCCGTTCCCTCGTCGCCACCGGGGTCTACCTCTTTGTCGTGCTCGACGCGAAAGAGAACGTCAGGTCGCGCGGCAAGCTCATCTTGACCCACTAGGGGACAAGCATGCTAAGAAGAACGATCCTAGTGTTCTGCCTCTGTCTCGCCCCCCGCCCGCTTCTGCCCTACGACGGGCCCGGCACCACCAGCGCCGACTTCCTCAAGATAGCCCCCAGCACGCGCGCCGCGGCGATGGGCGAGGCCTTCGTCGCGATGATAGACGACACCAACTGCATCTTCTACAATCCCGCCGGCCTTGCCTACACCCAGGGCATCGGCCTGAGCGCCATGCACAATGAGTGGATGGAGACGATGGACCACGACAGCTTCGCCTACCGCCAGCGTCTCGGCCGCACGGGCACCATCGGCGCCAGCTATGTACAGCTCTACTCGGGCAAGATGATGGTGACCTACGAGACCCCGGACGGCAAGTTCGCCGGCATGGGCGAGAAGATAAGCGCCCGAGACTTCGCCTTCTCCACCGCCTACGCCCAATGCCTGGGATGGTGGACGGACAACCCGGTCTTCAGGCGCTGCCGCATGGGCATACGCACCAAGCTTATCCAGCAGAGGGTGCTCGATGTCTCGGACTCCGCCTACGCCTGCGACCTCGGCGCCGTCTTCGAGGTAATCAGGAGAAAACTGTTCTTCGGCGCCGTGGTCCAGAACATGGGCGGCATGATCGACTCGCGCAAACTCCCCACCATCTTCCGCGCCGGCTATTCATTTCACCGGGCGCCTTTCTTCTCCTCCCACGACCGCCTTATCGTCTCGATGGAGGCCAACACCTACGCGGAAGCGGGGGCCCATCTGCGCTTCGGTGTAGAGTATTCTCCCCCCTTCCACAGCAAGCGCACAGCGCTGCGCTTCGGCTACATCATCGGCAACGATCTCGGCGCACTCTCCGGCCTCACCAGCGGCGCCGGTTTCGGCTTTCCCGTCGCCGGCTCGGACCTGCGTCTCGACTACGCCTGCACACCGTGCGGCTATTTCGGCTTTGCGCACCGCGCCTCGCTCTCTTTTGACCTGCCGCACCCTCCCACGCCGCCGCGCGCGACGGTGCTCGCACCGGACAGTTTCGTGCCCTCGGAGTCATCCCTCTTCATCCGGCCCATTGTCAACGGCGACAGCGAGATGACCAGGTGGCGCCTGACGATAAAGAGAGCGCGCGGCAAAGCGGTGCGGATATTCGGCGGCAAGCTCTGGCCGCCGCGGCGCCTGCGCTGGGACGGCAGATCCTCGCGCGGGGTGACACTGCCCGTGGGCAGCTACCACCTCCTGCTCGAGGTGTTTGATGACGCGGGCTGCTCGGTCGTCTCGTCCCCTACGCTCGTAGCGATCAGGTCCCCTCTCATCGCCCTTCCTCCCCTGCGCCTTGACCCGGTGGTACCGCTAAAGCACAGGTACGAGCGGGTTTTCCAATTCAGCAGTGACCTGTTCTTTGAGCAGGGAGACGACAGCCTACTGCCCGACGTATTCGCCGTGCTCAACGAGGCCATCGCCATCGTCAAGCGCGACCACCCCAACCGCTATCTCGTCATCGTCGGCCACAGCGACAACGTGCCCTGGGTACCGGGGGGCAAATTCCGCAACAACCTTGACCTCTCCCTGGCGCAGGCGCAGGCGATGCAGCGCTATATCATTGACAAGGGGATCCATCCCGCCTACATGTTCGCGGTTGGCTACGGGCCGTCAATGTCGATCGGCAATAACTCCTCCCTTATCGGCCGCGCTCTCAACCGCCGCATAGAGCTCCTCATCTATCGCACCGGGCGCGATGGCGCCGAGGACATGCTAAAGGAAAGGGATTACTTCCTCAAGCGCGACGACTACCAGTCGGCCCTGGTGCGCCTGATCATGGCCGCCAGGCTGGATCCCAAGGACGCGACGATATTCAAATCAATGGGGCGCTGTTATCTCCGCCTCGAGAACAGGGACATGGCCGAGCAGTGTTTCAAGCGGGGCCTCGAGCTCGCGCCTGAGGACGCCGAACTGCGCAAGCTCCTCTTGCGCTGACAAGGCGGGATCAATTGACTGTGAGGGATAGTGCCGCGCGCGAAGGCACGATGGGCGGGTTACCTCAGGATCGCGATCTTGCCGACCTTGCGGTCGAGCATCGCTCCCCCTTCGTATGCTTCCAGGACGTATAGATAGACGCCGTTAGACAGCTTGTTACCCAAGCCGTCCTTGCCATAATACTTGATCTCCTCATATCCTCCGTAGCCCTGCGGCAGATACTCCCTGTCTACCAGCAGGCGGCCCGAAGTCGTGAAGATCTTGAAGCGTATGCTGCTGCACGGAGCGCTCAGCTTATAAACGATACGTCCTTCCCCTCCCTGGTATGGGTTGGGATAGATAGCGTGATCCTCTATCTTCAGCTCGCCCGGCGTGAGCGTGATCGTGACCGTACTGCTCGCCGAAGGCACGGTGGTCTTGCTTATCGTAGCGGTGGGCGTAAAGGTGCGGCTGGGCAGCGGCGTGTCGCTGGGGGTGGCGGTACGCGAAGGCGTGGCCGTGGCTGTGATCGTCATCGTGCCGCTGTACGTGCCGGTATGCGTCGGGCTGGCAGACCGGCTCGGCGTTGCGGTCGCGGTGACAGTCGCGCTGCAAGACTTCGTCCCGGAAGCGGTGCGCGTGGGCGACCTGGTGGATGTAGGGGTTACGCTCGGCGTCGCCGTTGGCGTTGACGATGCTGTCGCTGTTTCCGTCGCCGTGTAACTTGGCGTATGGCTGGCCGAAGCGGTACGGGTACACGATTCCGTCAGCGTTACCGTCGGCGTAGCGGAATGGGTGACAGTAGGCGTCACCGTCTTCGTCCCCGAAAGGGTGGCCGTGAGGGTAACGCTGGGCGTAGCGCTGCGCGTGTCAGTAGGGCTGACCGTGCTAGTGGGTGTATGCGTGTTGACTGGGCTGTGCGTCGCTGTCACCGTAACGGTATGTGTCTCGGTGACGGTCGGGCTGTGCGTGTGCGTCGCCGAATCCGTAACGGTCGGCGTAATGCTGGGGGTAACGGTCACTGTCGCGCTCGGTGTAACACTGGGGGTAACGGTGAGTGTAGCGGTGACAGTGGGCGTAGGCGTAATCGTCGACGTAGGCGAAACCGTGGCCGTGGCTGTGGCAGTGATGATATGCCCCGATACCTCGGCGCAGGCCAGCGTGGTCAAACCGCGCGCGTCGACGGCCTTTATCACGTAGTAGTAATCCAGGCCGGGCACGGCCGTGCCGTCATCGTAGTAGCTATTAGAGGTGCTGTCAATCGAGCCATAAGGCCCACCCGGCACGTTGGCACGGAAGACATCGTAGTGATCCACGCCGAAGGGAGATATGTTCGGCACATCCCAATCGAGCGCCAGCTTATCCGGCTGCTCGGTCAAGCTAGGGTTCTGCGGCGGCACCAGGCTGCCCACGGCGTTGTAGAAATTCATGCGGCCGTGGCCGCTCTTCTGGTCGTAGCCGACCGCCTGTATGTCGTCACTGCTCTTCCAGATGCGGTAGCGCGCGTCGTCGCGCGTGATCGGCCAACTCAAGAGCACCGCTCCCAAGCCTGCCACCTGGGCCGAGGAGGGCGAGGTACCCCACATGGCCAGGCAACCGCTGTCCATAAAGAACGCGAACCCCAGCGGTCCTTCCACCCCCCAGATGCCGCCCGGCGCGGCCAGGTCGACATACTCGTTGAAAGTCGACTGCGGCATCCAGTTGTCGTTGTATTCCGCACCCGGCAGCGTGGTGTCATTGGTAGCTGCGGTGGAAAGCACCTCCGGGTAGGCGCCCGGATAAAGCACCTCGTAGATGCCTGTGTCGCCCGAGGCGCCAACCAACAGGCAACCCATGCCGTAGGCGTATTGGATGGCGTTGTAGTGGGTAGCGTTGTCGATATCGGTGTAATAGGAGATCAGGATCACCTCCGCCCCCATATCGGCGGCGTAAGTTATGCCCGCTGCCGCGGTGGCAAAACCGAAGTCCATCTTGCAGACCATCAGCCTCGGGTTCCAGGCCACGCCTGCGCTGTGTATGGTGTTATTCACCCTTGCCATCGCGATGCCCGACATGCACGAGCCGTGGCCACTGGCGTCGCTCAGGTCATTGTTATTACCGGCAAAGTTCCAGCCGCTGATGTCATCGATGAACCCGTTGAGATCATCATCCACGCCGGGCAGACCCGCCACCTCGACCATATTCGGCCAGGCCCTGCCTACAGCGTCCTCGTGCGTCAGGTTGCAACCGGAATCGACCACCGCGATGGTCGCATCTATCAAGCCTTTGGCCAGCGTGGCCAGCGGCTCCGCAGCGTTCCAGGCCCGGTCTACCTCGGTATCGGCCAGGTGTTCGCACCGGGGATCGGTGTCATAGAAACAGTCGTCAGGGATAGGATAATGGAAGTATCCCGCCGGTTGAACAACGCCGTTAGGCTCTGCGTATTCCACCTGTGGCAGGGCCTCGAAATCGGCTATCGCCTGCTCGACCGTTCCTTCGCCCAACACGCGCAAGCGGAAGACGCCCAGGTTCTGGAGGTAATCGAGTATCTCGCAGCCGCGAGAGACCACCAGACCGTCTATATATGGGGGATAATCGGCTCGGTACTGTTTGAACGGGACCAGCTTTATCTTGCCGTTGGGCAGCACGCGCTCTACCGGACGAACGGAGTATTCAGGCAGTTCGCGGAATTTGACCAGGATCTCACCCGCAACGGTATCGGCTTCGATAACCTGCCTCGGCTGGGTGAATATCTTGCCGGGAGAAGCGGACAAGCCGGCATGAAAGCATACAACGAGGATACCCGTAAGGATTCCCAGACGCTTCCAAGCAATCATACTCTTATTAGCTTTACCGGATAACATATCCTCGATAGCTTTAGCTTTCTACGTATATATCGTAGTCTATCACAATATCTTTAGTTGTCAAGGTGTCTTTCCCCGTTTCTCAGCGCGGTTGGAACACCGTTGCCCCT
>CBDVCL010000045.1:0-9459 GCA_965372475.1 uncultured bacterium
GCTTCTTGTCCTTCTTGTCCTTTTCCTCTTTCTTATCCTCTTTTTCCTTTTTCCCTTTTCGTTCTTCCTTCTCTACTTCCTCTTCTTCCTCTTCCTCCTCGTCCTTATCCTTTACTTTCTTCTTCTCCTTCTTCTTCTTCACCTTTCCCTTGTCCTCGGCCTCTATTTCCTCTTTCTTGCCCTTCCCTTTGCCCCTTTCCCCCCGTTTGAGCGCATCGCGGGTGACACTCTTCACCTTGGGGTCAAACTTCTTCTGCCCCGGCCGCACCTTCAGCTTGGTCTTGATCTTCGGGTCGAGCACGGCTTTTCGCGCCCTTTCCCTGTCCTTCCTCTTCAACTGCCCGGGGGCGATCCTCAGTTTCTTCGGCGGATGCTTCTTGTAGTGTTTCTGCCAGTGGTGGTAAGGCTTCTTTCCCGCCAGCTTGACCGTCACCCTTTCCCTCTGGTTTATAACTATGGTGCGCGGCAGCACGGCGCCGTGCGTCCAGACGCCCGAAGACGAGATATAGAAATAGACACGGTCCACGGGGTCATAATAGACGTAACTGCTGGGGTAGTAATAGTAGCCATACACCGTCGCGTCATAGCCGGTATCCACCCTCGGCCCAGGATGCTCATGCACGTGTACCACGCAGGAAGCCAGCAATAGCGGCAAGACCAGCGCCAATCCACAGATGATCGCTCTCTTCATTTCAATCCTCCTAGTTATAGGCAAATACATTATACCTACACAACACCTTTTCATCCACAGATTACTCTAAGCTAGTCGCTCGTGCAAATCAAACGGACAGCAAAGAAGCCGTCCATACCATCTCTTGTCAAGTCGGCACGGAAGTATCCTTCTTCCGTCACCATCGCCCGGTATGCCTCTGGCAGAAAAGGCGCGGCATCTTCTATCTTGAATTCCTTGTGCGCCGAGAGAAATTTCGACACCACATCCTCGTTCTCTTCTCTCAGCACGGAACAAGTTGAATAGACCAGCCGGCCGCCCGTCTTGACGAGCGCCGCGCCCGCCCTGATCAGCTCAGCCTGGAGCAACGCCAGCCGCTTCACCTCTTCCTGCACCAGCCGCCAGCGCAGCTCGGGATGCCGCGCCATCACACCCGTGCCGCTACAGGGCACATCCAGCAGAACGACATCGAACCTCTTGCCGTCTTTCAGTTCCCTGATGTCGGCGTGCTCGACCTTCGCCCTGACGCCAAGCCGCGCCAGGTTCCCCTGCAGTAACTTCAGACGGAGCGGAGACGGCTCAACTGCCACGAGTTCTCCCTTACCCTTCATCATCTCCCATAATCCCGCTGTCTTGCCGCCCGGCGCGGCGCAAGCGTCCAGCACCCGTTCCCCTTCTCTCGTCCCCGTTATCCTCACGGCAAGCTGGGAGGAAAGATCCTGCACGTATGCAAAGCCTGAGGCGATGGCCCGGGAAGAACCCAGGCTCGCCGCGCCCTTGTCTATCACCAGGGCGTCAGGCATCCCCGGCACGAAGCGGCACCACATATCATCGTCCTTCAAGGCCTGCTTCGCTTCCCGGGCGCTCGTCTTCGCCGTATTCACGTGCAGGTAGATATCAGCCGGCTCGTTACCCGTCTCCAGCATCGCCTTGGCCATATCTTCCCCGAACCGCTCTATGTAGCAAGCGACCAGCCAGCGGGGATAGGAAAGGTTGACCGACAGTCCTTCTATTGGGTCCTTGAGTTTGAAAGGCGGGCGCGGCTTCTCCTTTGCCGCGCGGCGCAGGACAGCGTTGACGAAACCCGACGCCTTCGCGCGGCGGAAGCGGCGGCACAGCTCTACCCCCTCGTTCACCGCGGCGTGGTCCGGCACACGGTCGAGGAATATCAACTGGTAGAGGGAAAGGCGCAGGATATCCCGGGTCTGGGCGTCGACTTTCGTCCTCTTCTCGGACAATCCAGTAATAACGTGGTCCAGCGTCAGGCGCCGCCGCACTACGCCGTAGACCAGTTCGTGCGCCAGTGCCTTGTCCTTGCGGGCCAATTCCCGGGCCGTGAATTGCTCTCCCATGAGTTGATCCAGTGGTGCACCGGTCTTCCCCCACCGTTTCAGCACTTCAAGGGCCACGGCCCGGGGATTGGCCCGGGTCTCGCGTCCCGCGTCTCGCGTCTTGTGTTTTGTGGGCATAAAGAAATAAATCCCCTTCCGGGGATTACACCTAGTCTATTCTCTTTACCGATCCCCGAACCCCGAGGCCCGGCCGTCAGATCTCGTCCAACTCATCCTCTATTTCATCATCCGCCGCTTCCTCCGCGGGAGCTTCCGCCGTATCATCGCCGGGATCCTCATCCGGCTCGGTTTCAGCTTCTGCCGCTGCTTCCTCCGCCGCGGCCGCCTGCCGTATCGCCTTCTCCCTCGGCGAGACGAACTCCACTATTATCTCCATGCTGGGCCTCGAAAGCTTCTCCAACTCGCCCTCGCCGCCGTCACCGTTCTGGGCGATGAAGTAGTAAGTACCCGAATTCAGCCCCTTGCCCCCCTTCACCTTCTTGCCGGGCAGGGCCATCACCTTGCCCTTTATCGGCTTGGAAACGAGGCGGCGGAAGTCCTCTTCCGGGCTCGTCTTCCAGAGCACGTAGGTTCCCGCTATGCGCTTGTCCCTGGAGTTCTTCCAGCGCAACAGCAGCTTGCCCGACCGCTCCTCCGCCTGGAACTCCGACGGTACCAGCTCGGCGAATTTCAGATTGGCCGTTTCCTGGTCGAGGATGCTGAAAGGCGTGGTACTAATGAAGGGAGTGAATGTCTCCTCGAAATCGTTGAAGACAATGGAGACTGCGAACTGGTACTCCTTACCGTTTTTTAGGCCGCGCAGGACACAGCGATTCTTCTTTATCGGCGCCTTGACGATCTTCACGCGCTGACCGTCGGCCTTGCGGCGATAGATGTTGAAGCCCTGCACGTTGTCGGCGTAGGCGGGCTCCCACTTGAGCAGAACGCGCCTGTTGCCCGACTTCTCCGTGAGGTTGAAGGGGCTGCTGCCCGGCTGGATGTAAGGGCCGACAGCTTCCGGCTTCTCCTCTATCTTCTTCGGCTTCACCTTGTCCGAACCGAAGGTGATCGTACTGCTCAGGTAGTGGCTGCTGCCAAGGTGCTCGTGGTACTTGTAAGCGTAATCCAGCGTGAAATACTCGTCGCCAAGGCCGAAGCCGCAGCGCAACCCCTCCAGGGCGCGGCGCGTGCCCTTCTTCGTGTAGCCGTAGCCAACGGGCATGTTGTAACCGACGCGGAAGGCGATCTGGCGCGCGATGTTCCACTCTACGCCGCCGCAGGAGACGCGGCCCGAGCCGACGAGCCAGTTGTGCTCGTAGACAAAGGTCATCGGGTTGCTTTCGAAAAACTTGCCCGCGATAGGGTAGGCTATGCCGAAGCGCACGCGGTCGGGGGGCAGATAGTGGTCCACGCTCTCGCCCGTGTTCTGGAAGCTGGTGGCGACGCGCAGGCCGACCTTGGGCACCACCCAGAGGAAACCGTAATCGCCAAGCATGGCTTTGCTCAGGTGCTCGCCCGGTTCGTATCCCGCCTGCTCCATCGCTTCGGCGGCGGCGGCGTCCTCTGGCTTAAGTTTGATCACCTGCTCGTAATATTTCCCCTGCATGCCCAGGTGCAAGCCGTATATGATGTGGCGCCCCCAGGCGAATGTGTAAAGCGTGTCGCGCGGCGTGAACTTACCGTAATAATTACCGGAGGCGTCCAGGATATACTGCACGCCGCCGGTACCGTAGGCCATGTAAGTGAAGCTGGTGGCCAGGGTGCCGATATAGGGAATGGGATGGGCATAGGCGCAGTTGGCGCGGATGATGTTTAAGCCAACGTATTCCCAGCCGCTCCAAAAGCGCAGCTGCGGCCAGCGCATCGTGCCCAGTCCGGCCGGGTTGTAGTCCAGGGCGCCGATATCGTCCGCTATCGCGGTATAGGCCTCGCCGATGCCGATGGCGCGCGGGTTGCCCTGCATGTTCAGCATGTCCGCGCCCGTGAAGGCGTGGCCATAGGAGCGCTTCCAATAAGCGTCGAGGGAGAATGGAGCGAACAACAGGGAGAGGAAAAGCATCGCTCCGCCGAGAACACCGAGAGAACCCACGCCGAGTGCGCCGAGAGTGCCCTGGCGGCCCCCGCGATAGCTCTGCGGCCTCGGCGAGATATCTGTTTTGACCCGACCTACATCTTGAAACATATGCCCTTATGGACTTCCACCTTCTTGGTATCCAGGTTAGTAATAGTCACTATCCAGAGATAAGCGCCGGACGCGACAGACCTGCCGGCGAAATTGATCCCGGGCCACATCACGTAGTCCGGCTTGTCATCTATTTCAGCCGCGGTGATATCCATGTACCGGTACTGCGCCACCAGCAGACCGGATACAGTGTATATCCTTACCTCGACTTCGCCCTCTATTTTAGGAATGAAGACAAAAGACACCCAATCACCATCCGTGAAAGGATTAGGGCAAGAAAACGGAGGCTTCACGTCAACAACACCAGGAAGCCCATAAAAGATATGAGGGCTTTCCCAGCTTATCGCTGAAAGGAAAACAGCGCCGGACACCAATACCAGCGACAATACGAGTATCTTCAGGCTCGTCCTTTTCGGCATGTTTCCCTCTAGATTTCTCCCATATTAGCACACTTGTTTCCGGTTGTCAATCCATGCGCGCCATATGCATTTTCGCACATCGCGCGCGTCGTTCGTCGTTCGTCGTTCGCCTTCAACCGCCTAAAAAAAGAGCCGCCGCTCGGGAATCGGGATTCGTCCACCATATCTAACCACGAAGGCACATCAAACGACAGAACCCACAAATACAAGTTTCGGTGACAAAGAACACCCCCTATAAACTACAAGTTCAGGCAAAAATGTAGGGGCGCAGCATGCTGCGCCCCTACTTGCGTCAGGTGGGCGGTGTAGAGTTGAGTCTGTGGTGCCCCCTGTCTGCTGTCTACTGTATGCTGTCTACTACTTATTTCTTTCCCGCTAACGCCGCATGAGCCGCCGCCAGGCGCGCTATCGGTACCCTGTAGGGTGAGCAGGAAACGTAGTCCAGCCCCACGCGGTGGCAAAAATACACCGAGGAGGGGTCGCCGCCGTGCTCGCCGCAGATGCCGATCTTCAACTTCGGCTTGGTCTTGCGGCCACGCTCTACACCCAACTTCACCAGTTCGCCCACCCCCTCCTCGTCCAACTGCTGGAAGGGGTCACCCGGGAGTATCTTCCTCTCCACGTATTCCGGCAGGAAGACCCCCGCGTCGTCGCGCGAGAAGCCAAAAGCAGTCTGCGTCAGGTCGTTCGTGCCAAAGGAGAAGAACTCCGCCCCCTTGGCGATACGATCCGCTACCAGGCAACCGCGCGGCAACTCGATCATCGTGCCTACGCTGTAGTCCAGCCTGGTCTTGCGCTCGGCGAAGACCTTCTTCACCTCCGCGTCGACCCTCTCGCGGCAAAAGTCGAACTCGTTTACGTGGCACACGAGCGGGATCATTATCTCGGGCTTGACCCTGGGACCACCACCCTTGGAAACGTCGCAGGCAGCCTCGATGATCGCGCGCGTCTGCATCTCCATGATCTCTGGGTAGGTAATAGATAGGCGGCAGCCACGATGCCCGAGCATCGGGTTGAGTTCCTTGAGGCTTTCGGCCTTCGCCTTCAGCTCCTTCAGGGTTATGCCGATCTCGGCCGAGAGCCGCTTCATTTCGCTCTCCTCGTGCGGCACGAACTCGTGCAGGGGAGGGTCAAGCAAGCGGATCGTCACGGGCATGCCGCGCATCGTCTTGAAGAGTCCCGCGAAATCGCCCCGCTGCATCGGCAGCAGTTTCTTCAGCGCTTCGCGGCGCTGCTTTTCGTCCTTGGCCATGATCATCTTGCGCATCCAGGGCAGGCGATCCTCGCCGAAGAACATGTGCTCGGTGCGGCAGAGCCCGATGCCCTCGGCGCCGAAGCCCTTGGCCACTTCGGCGTCTGGCGGCGTGTCGGCATTAGTGCGCACGCCCAGCTTGCGAAAGGAATCGGCCCAGCTCATTAGTATCTGGAAGTTCTTGTCCAGCTGGGCGGTGACCGTAGGCACCGTGCCCAGGAACAGCTTGCCGCTCGAACCCTCCAAGGTGATGACATCGCCCTGTTTCACTACCTTGCCGCCCACCGTGAATTGCTTACTCGCGTAGTCAATGCTGATCGCGCCGCATCCCGCGACACAGCACTTGCCCATGCCGCGCGCCACCACGGCAGCGTGCGAGGTCATGCCCCCCTTGGCGGTAAGGATCGCCTGCGCCGCGTCCATGCCGCCGATGTCCTCGGGGCTGGTCTCGGTCCTGACGAGAACGACCTTCTTGCCGTCCTTGGCCCATTCCTCCGCCCCCTGGGCGGTGAAGACCACCTGGCCGCTCGCCGCGCCAGGTGAAGCGGGCAGGCCCTTCGCCACTTCCTTTACACTCGCCTTGGGGTCGATCATCGGGTGCAGGAGCTGGTCAAGCTGCTCAGGGTCGACCCGGAGCACGGCCGTTTTCTTGTCTATCAGGCCTTCCTTCTTCATCTCTACGGCACAGCGCACGGCGGAAGCGGCGGTGCGCTTACCCGTGCGGGTCTGCAGCATCCAGAGCTTGCCCTTCTCCACCGTGAACTCGATATCCTGCATGTCGCGGTAATGCTTCTCAAGCCGCTTGTAGATCGCCACGAGCTGCCTGTAATTGACGGGCATCTCCTCTTCCATCGAGACCAGCTTGCTGCCCTTCTCTTTTCCCGCCTTGTTGATCGGCTGGGGCGTGCGGATGCCCGCCACCACGTCCTCGCCCTGGGCGTTCAACAGGTACTCACCATAGAATCGTTTCTCGCCCGTGGAGGGGTCGCGCGTGAAGGCGACACCCGTGCTGCTGTCGTTGCCCATGTTGCCGAAGACCATCGCCTGCACGTTGGCGGCGGTACCCCAGTGATCGGGAATCTTGTTCAGCTTGCGGTAGGTCACGGCGCGCGCCACGTCCCAGGAGCCGAAGACGGCGGTGATCGCCCCCCAGAGCTGCTGCATCGGGTCCTCGGGGAACTTCTTACCCGTCTGCCGCACCACCAGCTTCTTGTATTCGGCCGTGAGCTTCTTCAGGTCGGCAGCGTCGAGCTGGGTATCCAGCTCCACTCTTTTCGCCGCCTTTATCTTGTCCATGATCTGCTCGAACTTCTCGTGCGGCACGCCCAGCACCACGTCCCCGTACATGTTGACGAAACGGCGATAGGCATCATAGGCGAAGCGCTCGTTGCCCGTGGCCTTGACCAGGCCCTGTATCGTCGTGTCGTTGAGGCCGATGTTCAAAACCGTATCCATCATCCCCGGCATCGAGACGCGTGAGCCCGAGCGCACCGACATCAGTAGCGGATCGTTCTTGTCGCCGAACTTCTTGCCCATCTTCGCCTCCGTGCCGCCAAGGTGCTTGGCCACCTCGGCCCTGAGCGAAGCGGGGTATTTCTTCTTGTTCTGGTTGTAGTAGGCACATACTTCGGTGCTAAGCGTGAATCCGGCCGGCACCGGCACGCCGAGGTTGGTCATCTCCGCAAGGTTGGAGCCCTTGCCGCCGAGCAGGTTCTTCATCGCCGCCTTGCCTTCGGCCTTCTTACCGCCGAAAGCGTATACATACTTAGGCATTTCGCTTCCTCCGTTGTTTATAGTAGGTTTCTTGGTCGCAGGGGAGGGATGTTAGCATAGGTGGGAGTGTTTTTCCAGAAAAAAACAGACAAGGACACGGTATACCGTGTCCCACCCTCGGTGTAGGGGCGAACGGCGTTCGCCCACAAACAGGCGCAGCGCGATGCGCCCCTACAGTGGTGAGAGGGAGCTCCCCTAACGGGAATCTCCCTCTATTATTATCTTGGAAAAATCCGCCAGCCCGAAGAAGAACCCCCTTATCTCCGCCAGCAACGCCAAGCGGTTGTTCTTCAGTTTTTCATCCTTGTCCATCACCAGCACCTGGTCGAAGAAGGCGTCGATGGCCGGCCGCATACCGCTCATCTCACGGAACACCTCGATGAAGCTCCCCGCCGCCAGCAGTTCCTGGCATTTCTCGCGGCAGCTGACAAACGCTTCGTGCAAGGCTTTCTCCTCCTTCTCTTTGAGAAGCTGTATCTTGACCTTTCCTTCCACGTCCTTCTTTAATATATTCAGAACACGGCTGAAGGCGAATATGTCCTCCTTGAAGTCCTTGGCGCGGCTGAGCACGGTAAATGCCGAGCATTTCCCCTCCAGGCGCAGTATATCGTCCTCTGCCGCGGCAAAGACGGCCTCGACTATATCGTGCCTGACCCCCTTCTCACGCAGTATCACGTTGAGCCGCTCCAAGATAAACCCCACCACTTCGTCCTCTGAGAGCTTGGCGGCCTTTCCCGCGAAAAGTCCCTTGGCCGTGGCCACCAGGTAGCCAAGCCCTATGGATATCTTGCTGCCCCTGACCAGCTCTATCACCGCCAGAGCCTGCCTCCTCAAGGCATAGGGGTCGGCACTGCCGGTCGGCTGAAGGCCCCTCGCGAAACAGCCGACGATGTTGTCTATCTTATCGGCGATGGAGACCAGCACAGCCTCGGCGGAATCGGGCAGGCGGCCGCCGCTCATCCGCGGCAGGTAGTGCTCGGCGATGCCCTGCGCGACCTTTTCCGGCATCTTCTGGGCCCGAGCGTATTCGCCACCCATCACCCCCTGCAGCTTGGTAAACTCCTTACCGTCCCTGATCATCTCGGTGGTCAGGTCGGCCTTGCACAAGCGGGCTATCTCCAGCGCCGCGTTACGCTCAGCGGCATCAAGGTAGGACAAAAGAAACTCGCTGAGCGACACCAGGCGTTCCGACTTCTCCGCCAAGCTGCCCATCCCCTCCATCCAGACCACGTCCTTTAGCATCTCGGCCCTGTCCGCCAGGCTGGTCTTCATATCCTCCTGCCAGTAGAAGACCGCATCCTCCAGGCGGGCGCGCAAGACACGCTCGTGCCCCTTTATCACTTCGTCTCGCCCCCCTGCCGCTGAGTTGTATTCATTTATCACCGTGACGAACCTTGGCAGGAGCTTGCCGTCACGCACCAGGGCAAAGTATTTCTGGTGCTCCTTCATCGCCGTGCGCACCACCGCCTCGGGCAGCTTGAGGAACTCCTCGTCGTAACCGCCCGCAAGGGCCAGGGGGTACTCGACCAGGTTGGTCACGATGTCCAGCAATTCCTTGTCGGGATAGACCATCCCTTTCTCCCCGCTCGCTTTTCTCTCCACCAACTCGCGCACCATCTCGCGCCTCGCCCCGATGTCGGCGAGCACACCGACCTGCTTCAAGGCAGCGAGGTAAAGCGAAGCGTCCTCTATCTTTATCTCTCCCGGATGCGTGAAGCGGCTGCCATAGCTTACATCTCCTGCCGCCAAGCCGAAAGCGGCGAGGCCCTTTACTTTCTTCTTCCCGTATAGGGCGCAGAGCCAGCGCACGGGGCGGGCAAAGGGACCCGTCT
>CBDVCL010000046.1:0-9406 GCA_965372475.1 uncultured bacterium
TATATCCTGTCTATGAGGTGGAATAGCTCCAGCGCCTGCTCGTGCTCGCCCCGTCCCCAGTGCTGGTTGGCGCGCTCGATCAAGGCAGGAACATCGGAGGAGGTGTAAAGGGAATGGAGATGGGAATTGGCAAGAAGGAACAGAAGCAAGAGCAATCGTCGCATCATCTGAGCGCCTGTTTTCGCATGCGGCATAGTACCGACCAGCCTTACTTTGAGGTTCCCCTTGATTATGATATAATAACAGTTCTTCAGTCGGAGTAGCATCGTTTCCTTACTCGTTTCGGAGCAGCAGAGCAGTAGAACAGTAGACCGCTCGCTAGCATTTGGGCTGGCGGCAATCCGCTGATATTGTAGGGTGTCCGCCGTCGGCAGCGCTTCCTTTGGGAGCAGTAGAACAGTAGAGCAGTAGACCGCTCGCCGTAAGCGAAGCAATGTTAGATGCCCGCCGTCGTTCGCGCTTTCTCTGGGAGCAGTAGAACAGTAGAGCAGTAGACCGCAATGTCGCAATTGGCTGTTCTCATCTATTGTTCAATTGCTCCATTGCTCTGCGATCCGTCGCAAAGCGACGAATCGCGCCGGAGTGGCGGAACTGGTAGACGCAGCGGATTCAAAATCCGCCGGGCTTCAACGCCCATGGGGGTTCGACTCCCCCCTCCGGCACCATTCGACTCGCTGCCGCTCGCTCATGAGCAGCCCTCCCTGGCGAGATGTAGCTCAGGGCTGCCCAGATAATGATAGAAGGAGTCGAACCCCAGAGAGGGGTTGGGGGAGAAACTCTCCCCCATCATAAGAGGGGGTAACAGCGGAGCCGCCCGGTGTTATCTAAGCGGCGGAGCGCCGCGGGGGAATCTTCCCCCGTGGGGAGCGAAGCGACGGTTTGACTCCCCCCTCCGGCACCAGCCTTCGCCTCGGACTTCCCTGGTATTACATTGACGGTGGGAATCCGAGGCTACGGCTGGCAAGCCATCCTCTTTTGCACAGGGGATTCCCGAGACGAAGACTGCCCGTCGTAGCGGACGCTTCTCTCCACCGAAGTAATGCTAGAAGAAGCGTCCTCGAAGATGGGCAAGGCTACGGCTGGCAAGCCAGCTGACTAAGATAATAAGTCCGGGGCGAAGGCTGCCCGCCAAAGCTCGGGCTTGTTTCCTTCCAAGTAACAAGAGAAAAAGCCCGAGCGGCGGCGGGCAAGAGAGAGGGGGCAACATGAGATACGTTTATATTTTGCAGGCCACTTGCAATAGCAAACAGCACTATGTTGGGTTGACCAACGACCCAAACCGGCGAATCGCGGAACACAACCAAGGAAAGATCCCTTCGACAAAGAGATACAGACCGTGGAAACTGGTAGCGACAGTTGGGTTAAAAAACGATGCTAAGGCTGCTGCATTTGAGCAATACATGAAATCTGGAGCGGGACGCTCCTTTGCCAAGCGCCACCTGTGGTAATTTCCTCTGTGGGGAGCGAAGCGACGGTTTGACTCCCCCCTCTTCCTACTGCTCCTCAGGAAGACTCCCAGTAGTTCCGGGAACTACAGTTCCCGTTTCAACTTCTCGTAGCTTTGCCGGTAGACATCCAGCTTCGGCTCGGCCACGTGTTCGGGCAGGATGAGGAAACTGCCGCTGTGCCAGGTGTTGCCCTTCTCCAGGAACTCGGCCAGCTTGCGCTGGATGGAGGTGTCGCGCGGCAGCTTGGCGGGGTCAGCGCCCTTCATGGGGCAAAGGAACATGAACCAGAGGCTATCGGGGTCAGGCCAGCAGGGATAGAGGTAGCTTGCCCGTTGTAACAGCATCGGGTTGCTGTCCTCGGCAAGGATCTTCGATAGGCGCGGGTCCATGAACCAGGTGGTGACGATAAGCGCCTTCCACGGCTGGTCGGCGTGGTGCTTCTTGAAGAACTCGGGCGCGCGCTTGAAGCTATCGACGATGCTGTCCCAGTCCATCTTGCCCCCCGCGGGGATGTGCAGGTCGAGCACCGTCTCGCCTTTCTTGAGATAGGGTGCCCAGTCGGGGCGCGGCAGGCGCACTTCTTTCTTAACGTAGTAACCCTTAGGATCCACAGGGAAGCCCGTGACCGCGTCATCTGTTTCCTTCAGGCTCGCGGTCCAGGCGCTCTCTTCACCCACCGGGCGCAGTCCGTCATCCCCTACCCTCGTGCCGTCCTCGGCCAGGACCAATACGGCGCCGTCCTTGGCACGCCGCCAGAGGCATACGCCGCCGCCGTAGGGATGCAATTGGTACTCAAAGCGGCCCAGTTTCATATAGGGCATGGATATGTAGGTGGCAAGCCAGGGGAACTGGTTCTCGTAGATGCCCGGACTGCCCCTGCCGCGCTTGTGGTTCTCCTCGTAACTCGGGATCTGCACCAGCGTATCGTGCGTGACCTCGGCGGGGTAGCCGAGCTTCTCGTGGTAGGCCCTGAGGCGCGGCGGCCACTCAAGCGACAAGAGTTGGTAGAACAGCCCCGCCTGCTTCGCCAGGCGCTCGAGCAACGACGGCGCGCCCCAGGGGATGCCCTTCTCAGGCGTGACGAAAACACGCCAGTGCATGTACCAGGCGAAGGCGCTAAGGCCAGCGTCCTTCTCCACCTCTGCCGCCACGGCGGCAAGGGCCTCGACGTGGTCTTCAGAGAGGCGGGCGGCCTTGAGCCGCGCGGGGAGATGCTCCCGGTCCAGGAAGGGCAAGCGCCCCTCAGGCATCGCCTTCATTGCCTCTTCCCAGAGCTCGGGGCTGCCGCCGTAGGCGCCCGGTTCCTTTATCGCCGCCAGTACCTTCTTCGCGTCAGGTATGGTCATCATTATCCCTCTCTTGTTACGCACATCGAAACAGGTCCTGCGGCACTATTGTAATCAGCGATAGGCCTGGCCCCGTTGTCTAACCCGGTAGACAAAAACGGTCTTTGCTTTGTCGTCTATCCGATAGAGGATGCGATAATCGCGCAACCTTATCCTGTAACCATCCATCGCCACTAGTTTCTTGCATCCGGGCGGACGTGGGTTATCGGCGAGGCTTTTGATGGCTTTGGCGATAAGGCTGAAGGCAGGGCCCCTTATCCTGTCCAGATCCTTCTGTGCCCTCGGCAGGACCTTGAGTGAATACATCTACTTCTTCCTGGAAAGCAGGTATTCTTCGAAATCGACGGCTCTGGCCTCTTGGCTCTGAAGACGCTCGAACTCGAACGCATCCTCGATATCCTCTTCCTTCTCGATCTTCTCCAGGAGAGCGGCCTCAACGAAACGGCCCTGTTTCAGGCCCTTGGCCCGGCAATACCTTTTGACCAACTCCTTTACCTCCGATGACAGCTTGACTGCATATGACGTCACACCCATACCGCATCACCTCCTAATCACCGCGCTTCCCCCTGAGCCTAGACAAAGGATACTACATAGAAAGGATTACGTCAAGACATAAGTATACTTTTTCTTACTTTATGTCCTATGATGCCAGGTTCATTCAGCCCTGAACTCCGCTATCAGCTTGCCGTCGGCGGCGTGCGCCAGAGCTGAGAACGACGGCACATTCACGCCCTCCCCGTTGAAAGTCCGTTCGCCGAAGTTGGCCGTGATCGTAGTGCCGGAGGCGAAGCTAGTGCGCTGTACGAGGCGCTCCCTGTCCAGCCAGCGGAAATCCACCATCGCTTCCAGGCCGAGGCGGCGGTGCAGGGGCGAGAAGAAAAGGTAGTGGCGCAGGATAGCGGCGCGGTGCTTCTTGAACTCCTCGGGATTCAAGTGATAAAGGGGCGGCACGTTGTAGAGTTGTTCCAGCAGGGCTACCGTGCGCAAGGTATTCGTATATTTCAGAGAGCCGTTACCCCAGTGGTGCGTGGCGATGACGGAGTCGTGGAAGACCACCTGGTAGAGGGGCAGGCGGTAACGCGGGTCGTAATGGATGTCGCGGTGCTTCTGCTTTAGCGGCACCTGCGCCGTGAAACACTTCGGCCCGTCGGGGGGCCAGTAGGCGCCGAGATAGTACTTGGACTTCCTGTCATTCATGTCCTTGTCCGCCCAGGAGAAGGCGCCGCTGAGCATGCCGTGCGCGAAATGAATGGAAGCAGCGGAGTAGGCCGAGCCGCCTTCGGAGCCGACCACGAGGCCGTACTTGGCGCTAAGCCAGCCGAGGCGCTCCAGCCGCGCCAGCATATCGTCCCGCAGTGTCGCCGTGTGCTGCGGGGAGTAGTCCTCGAACAACTCACCGTAGGCGTCGCAGTCCACGAACCAGCAACTGTAAGGTACCTGCGCCATCATGCGGTTGACGCGCTCGCTCACATAGGGCCGCGCCGCAAGCGGGCTGAGGTGGTAGCCCTTCCTCTGGAAACCGGGACTGAAGCTGCCATCAGCCCTTACTATGCCGCCCTGCTCATACAGCTCGCGGTCGAACTGCGCCGTCTCCCAGGTCGCGTCCGGGTGCGACCCCGGCTTGTGGACGCTGTGGTAGCAATCATAAGGGCCGAAGAGGTAGCCCAATTCGTCGGCGTAAGAAGCCACGTGCCCCTTGTGCCTGGCGGTGCTGAGATCGCCGAGACAAAGGTTGATACGCTCCAGCCCCGCTTGCCGCAATTGGCGTAACATGCCCAGCGATATGCCGCCGCCCCAGTCCTGGGGGTCGCTGAAGTGCGCGGGGAAAGCGGCGGCGAGCAGGCGGCAGTTATAGCGAACCGCGCTTTCGCCCCGCCGGCGCTCTTGACGGGCCGCGAGGGCGCGCCAGGCAGGACGCTGGGGCAGCGACGTATCCTCCAACACTCTTGATAAGCCACGCGCCACGGTACCCGTTAGGTAGGCATAGATCCATTTTTCACTGACGATTTGCGCGGTGCATTTTCTTTCCTCTTTTCCCAGGCCTGCCCAGATATGTTTTGCGGGGGTCTCCCCGGCCGAGGCGCCACCCTCTACCAGCTTTCGCGCCAAGCCCCTCCAGTCCTTGACATCCTTCCCCGCCAGCAGTCCCTCGTCCCAGAGGTAAGCGTGCGGCGCGCCGAGCAGGCGCGCGGCGCGCGGCGTCTTCTTTATCTTCTCGCGCAGGGAGACGAACTCCCCCCGCGCCGCGAGGTGTTTGCGATAGAGGCGCGCCGGTTCCACGGGTGAGGCGCCGCCTTTGATAACGCGTATGCCACAGACCTTTTCTTCTTCCAGAGGCGAAAATGTGTGGGTCAGCTTCACCCCCAGCCCTGCCGCCGTAGAGCGGAAGACCAGCTCGTTGCCCAGTTGGTTGGTGATGATATAGGTGAGCGTGGCATCGCCTAGCTCCAGGCCAATGAAGGGCATCGAGAGGCCGCTGGTGGTATCCATGGGGCTCCCACCCACGAGGAAATCCTTGAGCGGCGCGTAGTCCACGGGGACGTACAGGCCTTCGTTGTGGGGAATGATGTAGGCTCGCGCGGGCCCGTGCGCCGGCAGGACGGGCCAACATATTTCGCCGGGGCGGTCGGCGCGGAAATCTATCGTAAACTCCTTCTCCTCCAGGCGGCAATGCACCCTCAAACCCCGCGCGGGAAGAGACCAGCTCGCTTCGCCGCCGCCGCGCCGCAGTTCCGCTACCGTCTCCCCTGCCAGCGCCGCCGTGGAGAGCACCAACTCCCTCCCGTCAGCGAAGGCCGCCTTGACCGCGAGAGTGGCCGGGTCAATAACGACGCGCGAAGAGGGCGTCACCAACTCCACTTTTTCCGCGCGAACGGCAAGGCAGGTCGAGAAGAGAAGAAGAAATGCTATCGCTTGTCTCGTTTTCATCATTCGGTAATAGGCTCTTTTCGTTCGCCGAGTAGTTCGCAGAGAGCGCCGAACGGTCGCTAGCGCGACCGCGCGGAGTACGCGGAGGGACATCCGTTCTCAGTCGAGATACTGCGTTCTCTGCGAGCCAAAGTAATCCATTACCGAATAATCATACACCAGTACCTTCGCGGCGTGGTGAAAAAGACCGCACCAGTTTGAACAATACCAAATCAATGCTCCTCGTAGTATAATGCTACTGCTTGTTCACTTTCACACCCCCGGCTTGGAGGGATAGATCTCTTGACCACAAGGGCACTGATAATTGGCGGCCTGCTGTTGATCCTCAACTCCTTCTTCATGAATTACGACCGTCTGCTGGTCTATTTCCTGCTCGCCGTCTTGCTGCTCCTAAATCCCGTGCTCGGCCGCATCAGGAAGGCATTGCGCTTCAGCGTGCTTGAGTTGGCCATCGTCTATATCGTCGTCATCGTCGGCGCCCCCCTCTTCGGCACGGGATGGGCGCATTCCTTCATGCACACGCGCGTCAATTTCCGCTACTTCGCTACGCCCGAGAACGGCTACGAGCGCGATTTTTTCCCCTACGTCAAGGATTGGTTCGGCCCCACCGACGCGACGGCGTATCGCGGTTTCTTTGAGGGGGGCATGTCCGTGCCCTGGTTGGAATGGCTGCCTTCACTGCTGATCTGGGCCGCCTTTACCCTCGTGCTCTATTTCACCTTCGTCTGTCTCACCGCCCTGATAAAAGAGCAATGGATGGAACGTGAGCGCCTCTCCTTTCCCATTCTCAAATTGCCCCTGGCGCTGTTGGAGGGGTTCGCCGACGGCAAGCATAAGATATTGAAGAACAAGCTGACCTGGCTTGGCGCCTCGATCCCCTTCGTCCTGCACGGCATAAACGGCCTCAACCACTACTTCTCCGCCTTGCCGGCGATCACCTCGCACATAGACCTGAGCCGCCACCTCACCGAAGCCCCCTGGGACTCCGTCTGGGGCCTGTCCATCCTCGTGCGGCCGATGATGATAGGTTTCTCCTACCTGATGAGCTTGGAAGTATCTTTCTCGCTCTGGTTCTTCTTCATACTGATGAAGCTGCAATTGGCCCTCGCCGCGGCGATGGCCTGGGGCGGCGCCGAGTCAGCCATGGCGGGATTCCCCTTCAAGGAGTACCAGGGCTGGGGGGCGATATTCGCGCTGGCGGGGATATACATCTGGATGATGAGGAGGCATTTGAAGAATTCGTTCAAGAAGGCATTCCTTAGCAGGGGCGCCTCTCGAGGCGCCCCTACAGCGGTGGGGCAGCACAAGCTGCCCTGGATTGGTTTTATTGTCGGTTCCGTCTTTATCATATGCTTCAGCGTCAGGGTCGGCATGTCACTGCTGGTGACCTTGATCTTCTTCGGCATCATCTTTCTCACCGTGCTCGTGCTGACGCGTTTGCGCGCCGAAGCGGGCCTGATACCTCTCACCTCTACACAGTCGCCCGCCGAATTCATCACGAAGCCCCTCGGCTCCAACGTGCTAGGGGCAAAGAACATGACGGCAATGGCCTTCTTCGGCTGGATCATGCAGGATACGCAATCAACCTGGATGCCGCACATGCTGGATGGCTTCAAGCTGGGGCAAGCGGGCAAGAGCCGCGCGCGCACCGTGCTGGCGGTGATGCTAGTGGCGGCGGTGATAGCGATGTGCTTTGGCTCCTGGTCCTACCTCACGGAGAACTATAAATATGGCGCGAACTCTCTCAACACCTGGCGGCGCGTGGAAGGGCACGCCCATTTCCAGCAGGTCTCCACGCTGATAACCAACCCGGAAAAGGTGCTCAGCCCCAATATGCCGATGGTCTTCGTAGGCGTGGGCGCGGCGCTGACCCTCTTGCTGCAGTTCCTGCGCATGCGCTTCATCTGGTGGCCGCTGCACCCCTTGGGTTACGCCGCGGCGGGGACGCTCTACATGGACTACAACACCTCCTGCATCTTCTTCGGCTGGCTCTTTCGCCTGGTGATATTCCGCCTCGGCGGCAGCAAGCTCTACCGCCGCTCCCTGCCCTTCTTCCTCGGACTGATACTGGGAGACCTGCTCGTGCTCGGTTTCTGGGACATCATCGGCTTCTTCGTGCGCGGCGCGGGATACTACGCCACGGGCTACTAGTTCCCTCCCTCGCGCCGTGCGATACTTCCCCGAGAAACTGTTGCAGAGCGCCCGCTTGTCTGCTATACTTGTCGTCCATTTAACGAGGAGATCATGGCAAAGAAGAAAGAGGACCTGCTGCAAGAGAAATGCTCGCCCGAAGGCCTGAAGATGCTAGAGGCACTGGGCAACAAGGAAGTGCTGGAATTCGTGAAGGACAGCGCCATTCTCTGCGCGCCCGATTCCATCTTCGTCTGCGACGATTCCGACAGGATCCACACCAGCATCGCCAGGAAGGCCCTGGAAACAGGCGAGGAACGGACGCTGGCCCTCAAGGGCCACACGGCGCACTTCGACGGCCCCAAGGACCAGGGGCGGGACAAGAACGCGACCAGGTACCTACTGCCCAAGGGAGAAGACCTCGGCCCCTTCCGGGGCACCCTGGAAAGAGGCGAAGGCGTGGCGGAAGTGCGTGCCTGCCTCAAGGGATCGATGAAGGGAAAGCAGATGTATGTGCTCTTCTTCTGCCTCGGCCCCGTCGGTTCTGATTTCTCTCTCCCCTGCCTGCAGATCACCGACTCATGCTACGTGGCCCACTCCGAGGATATCCTCTACCGCCGCGGTTACGCCCAGTTCAAGAAGGCCGCCGTGAGCGGCTTCTTCCGTTTTTTACACAGCGCGGGGCAGCTCAAGAACAACGTGAGCATAGACACGCACAAGCGGAAGATATATATAGACCTGGAAGGCAATACCGTCTATAGCGCCAATACCCAGTACGCCGGCAACACCGTCGGCTTAAAGAAGCTCGCCCTGCGCCTGGCGATAAGGAAGGCCTCGGCCGAGGGCTGGCTCGCCGAGCACATGCTGATAATGGGGGTAAAAGGCCCCAAGGGGAGAAAGTCCTATTTCACCGGCGCCTTTCCCAGCGCGTGCGGCAAGACCTCCACGGCGATGCTCAAGGGGGAAACGATAGTCGGCGACGATATCGCCTACATCAAGAAGAAGGGCGGTGCGATGCGCGCCGTGAACGTGGAAAGGGGCATCTTCGGCATTATCCGCGCCGTCAACCCGGAAGACGACCCCCTGATCTGGGACGCCCTCACCAGCGAAGGCGAGCGCATCTTCTCCAACGTGCTTATCACCGAGCAGAACCTGCCGCGCTGGCTCGCAGACGGGCGCGAACCCCCGGAAAAGGGAGTGAGTTTCTGCGGCGATTGGTTCCACGGCATCACCGACGAGACCCACAACGAGATCCCTTACGCGCACAAGAACGCCCGCTATACCCTGCGCATCAAGGAATTGGACAACGTTGACGAAGCGATCGACTCGCCCGAGGGGGTGGAGATAAAGGGCATCGTCTACGGCGGCAGGGATTCATCCGTGTGGCCTCCCGTACGGCAGTCGTTCGACTGGCAACACGGCGTGATCACGATGGGCGCTTCTCTCGAATCGGAAACAACGGCGGCGACGCTGGGCGAGGAAGGAGTGCTAAAGTTCGACCCGATGTCCAACCTCGACTTCCTCTCCATCCTGCTGGCGAAGTACCTCACCAAC
>CBDVCL010000047.1:0-9379 GCA_965372475.1 uncultured bacterium
CCATAAGGGGAGAGCGCAGGGACGGGCACAGTTTCTTGTCCGAAGCGACGCGCGGGGGCAGCGCGGCTGTGATCGTAGCCAGGGGCTGGCGCGGCAGGGCGCCCGACGGTCCGGCAGTGATAAGAGTGGCTGATACCACGGTGTCCCTGGGTAGGCTGGGTGCGGCGTGGCGCCGGCGGCTGAAAGCCTGCGTGATCGGTTTGACCGGCAGCAGCGGCAAGACCACTACAAAGGAACTCTTGCGCTTCGCCCTGGGAGGGGGAGGGAAGCTGGTGGTAAGCGAGAAGAGCTACAACAACCGGTACGGTGTGCCCTTGACGTTGTTAAGCGCCGGCAAGGATACGGAAACGGTGGTGCTGGAGATGGGTATGAACCGGCGTGGCGAGATCGCCCAACTGGCGGAGATGGCCCGGCCCCGCATCGGCTTGGTGACGAATATCGGCGCCGCCCATATCGGCCATCTTGGCTCGCGCCGGGCCATCGCTGCGGAGAAGTTCCGCTTGATAAAGACGCTGCCCCGCGAGGGACGGGCGATCCTGAACTCGGACTGTGCTTATTCACGCCGCTTGATCGAGAAGTCCCCTTGCCCTGTGGTGACCTTTGGCGAGGGTAAGGGTGCGAAGGTGCGTGGCGCGGGGGTGCGGCGACTCGGTGCGGCGGGAACGGAATTCGAGATCATCTACCTCGGCCGCCGCCACAAGATACGCTTGGGATTGGCGGGGAGGCATAATGTCGCCAACGCTCTTGCTGCCTTTGCCGCGGCAGTGGCCTCGGGGAGAGCGCCGAGGGCGGCGGCAGCCGGCTTGCGCGGCGCCAGGGTCGAGTTGCCGGGGCGCATGCGTCTGCAGCCGCGCGGCGAGGGGTGTGTGATTGACGATAGCTACAATGCGAACCCGGACTCGATGCGCGCAGCTTTCGATGTCTTACAAGGGGTGCGCCGGGGCGGGGGGCAGCGCCGCCTGGCCGTGTTGGGCGACATGCTGGAGCTGGGAAAACACTCCCGCCGCCTGCACGGTGAGCTGGGAGCTGAGCTTCTGGCCATGGGCGTAGAAGGACTGGTGACCGTGGGCAAGGAGAGCCGCTGGATAGGGATGGCCGGCGGCTGGCCGGGGGAGAGGTGGCGCCATTTCAAGCGCGCCTCGGCAGCGGCCAGCTACCTGCGTCGTTGCCTTGGGCCGGGCGATATCGTCTTGGTCAAGGGATCGCGCAAGCTGGGCATGGAGAGGATAGTGGAGGCATTGTTGCCGCGGTCACGTGTCACGGGTCACGCGTCACGTGTCACGAAGAAGGGGAAGAAGACACGCGAGAGAAAATGAACGAGGGACCCTACTTCGCTCTGGGAGCTACGTAGGGCAGGCAAGCGACTAGCGACTAGCAACTGCAAAGGGAGAAACACCGATATGCTATACCACCTACTGTGCCCGCTGAGTGAGCACTTTCAGGTCTTCAACCTCTTCCGCTACATCACCTTTCGCGCGGTCTACGCGGCGATCACCGCCTTCCTTGTATGCTTGCTTCTGGGCCCGCGGCTCATCGCCTACTTACGGCGGCGGAAAATACGAGACCTCGGCCGGGAATATGTGCCGCGCAAGCGCGAAGGGAAGGGAGACCGCCCTACGATGGGAGGGCTGTTGGTCTTGGCGGCGTTGTTCTTCAGCTCCTTGTTGTGGATGCGATGGGACAGCCATTTCACCTGGCTGGTCCTTTTCGCCACTCTTTGGTTCGGCGCTCTGGGCTTCGCGGATGATTACCTGAAAGTGATCAAGGGATATCGCGGCGGCTTGTTGGCCGGTTACAAGCTCAGCGGACAGTTGCTCGGATGCCTGGTGCTTCTTTGGGGTTACTCCCGCTTGGTTGGCGCGTCGGACCCGTTCATCCTGGCTACCAACGTGCCCTTCGTCAAGTTCCCCGTATACATGGGCATATTCTACATCTTCTTCGTGGTGCTGGTGATAATCGGCTCCTCCAACGCCGTCAACCTGACCGACGGCATGGACGGCCTGGCTATCGGCTGTGTCTCTTTTTGTGCCGCCGCTTTCGGTGTTCTTTCCTACGTGGTCAGCCACGTGGAGATAAGCGAGTACCTGAACGTCATCCATGTCGCGCCGGCGGGTGAGTTGAGCGTTTTCTGTGCCGCCCTCGTGGGCGCCGGCCTTGGCTTTCTTTGGTTCAACTGCTACCCGGCGCAGGTGATCATGGGCGATACCGGCTCGCTTGCTCTCGGCGGTTGCCTGGGCACGGTGGCTTTCCTCATAAAGCAGGAAGCGATGTTGGTGATACTGGGCGGCATCTTCGTTGTCGTGGCCGGTTCGGTGATCGCCCAGGTGGTGTGGTTCAAGCTGAAGCGGAAGAGGATATTCCTGATGGCGCCCCTGCATCATCACTACACCCTCAAGGGCTTGGCCGAGCCGAAGATAATAGTAAGGTTTTGGATCGTGTCTTTAATTCTCACGTTACTAACGCTTAGTCTATTAAAGATAAGGTAATCGCAGTGAGTATTGGGTATTGGGTATTGGGTGAGAAAGAGGAGAAGACCCGTCTTGACGCCCTTCGCCGAAGGTATACTCAATACTCACTACTCAATACCCAATACTGAGAAAGGTATGAACCTAAAAGGAAAGAAGACAGTAGTAATGGGCCTGGGCGAAAGGAGCGGCCCCGCTCTGGCGAGTTTCCTGGCGAAGAGGGGTGCCAGGGTAACGGTCAGCGAGCGGGCGCCGGAGGAAGAGGTGCGGGCGCGGTTGGAGAAACTGCCGCCCGGCGTGGAGTGCGAGTGCGGCGGGCACGTGGCGGAGACCCTGCGGCGGGCGGACCTGGTGGTCCTCTCGCCGGGAGTGCCGCCAGGGTTGCCCGTGATTGAGCAGGCCCGCTCGGCGGGCGTCGAAATCATCGGCGAGGTCGAGTTGGCCTACAGGTTCATTGGCGGCAAGGTGATCGGAGTGACCGGCACCAAGGGAAAGGGCACGACCTGTACCTTGTTGCGCGACATACTGCGGCGCGCGGGGCTGAAGGTCCTGCTGGGCGGGAACATCGGTACGCCGCTGATCGAGCTGGTCGAGAAGGCGGCGCCGGGGACGCTGGTCATCGCCGAACTGTCCAGCTTTCAACTGGCCGCGGTCGAGAGCTTTCGGCCCTGGATCGCCGCGGTTCTCAACTTCTACCCCGACCACCTGGACCGCTACCGGGACGAAGAGGAATATCGCGATGACAAGCTGCGCCTGGTGGATAAACAGGGGAAGGAAGATCGCTTGGTCCTCTACCGGGGTCTGGCGTCGCGCGAGTTCTTTGAGCGCGGCAATGCGGGGGAACGTTACTACTTCGATTTGGCGAAAGGAGATTTCCAGGGATGCTTTGCTCGCGGCGATGACCTGGTCTTCGTCAGGGAGGGCGAGGAGACGGTGCTTGCCCACAAGCGGGACGTGAAACTGGTCGGTCGGCATAACCTGCTCAACGTGCTGGCCGCGCTCACCCTGGCCGGGGTGATAGGCGTAACGCCCGCGGTGGTGGCCGCCGGCCTGGATGATTTCATTCCCCTGCCGCATCGGTTGGAACCGGTGGGGGAAGTGGCGGGGGTGAGCTATTACGACGATTCGCTGGGGACCAACCCGGCCGCCCTGGGCGCGGCCCTGGAGGCGTTGCCGGGGCCCCTGGTGTTGATAGCGGGCGGCCGCTACAAGGGAGGTGACTTCACCGCCTTGCGTAAGGCGGTTAGGGGGAAGGTAAAGGCGGCCCTGTTGATCGGCGAGGCCGCCGCGGATATCGCCTCGGCCTGGGAGGGGGCGACGGCCATCGAGCGGCACTCGGGCCTCGCGGCGGCGGTGAAAAGGGCGGCGGAATTGGCGGCCGGCGCCGGCGGCGTCTTGCTTTCTCCCGGTTGTTCCAGCCTGGACATGTTTCGTGATTACCGGGAACGCGGCCGCGTGTTCCGGCAGGCGGTCGAAGAGATAGCCAAACAGGGGAACGGCGGAACCGCAGATTCCGCAGATTAGCGCCGATTACTGAGTGGGCAAAGGTGAAAAATGGACGCTGATTGTAGCAGATTAACTAGAAGGCGAAAGCGGCTTGCTGAAGCACAGGGGAAAATCTGCGTAATCTGTGGATAAAGAGAGGAGATGAGGAGCGATGAGGGCGAACCTGTACGGTGATCGTGGCCTGCTGTTTTGCGTGGCTATCCTGGTAAGCCTGGGGATGCTGATGATCTTCAGCTCCAGCTCGATCATCGCCTTCAAGGAATACGGTGACAGGATGTACTTCTTCAAACGACAGCTCTGCTGGACGGTGCTGGGGTTCGCCGGCCTGATACTCTTCGCCGGCATCTCCCTGGATTTCCTGCGGCGCAAGGCCAACTACTTTGGGGTTGCCGCTTTGCTTATGTTGGTCGCCGTGCTGGTGCCCGGGGTCGGCGTGAAGATAAACGACGCCCAGCGCTGGATCAGGCTGGGGTCCTTCGCCTTCCAGCCGGCGGAATTCGCCAAGCTGGGGGTGTTGATCTTCCTCGCCGCAAGCCTTAGCCGTCGCGGTACGGCGATCCGCGACCTGAAGACGGGCTTGGCGCCCTATTTCGCCTTGATGGCCGTGCTCTTTTTTCTCCTCTACGCGCAACCGGATTTCGGCATGGCGATGATGCTGTGCCTGATAGTTTACGCGATGCTTTTCCTCGCCGGCGCCAGGCTTTCACATCTCTTGCTTCCGTTCCTGCCGGTGCCGTTGCTCTTCTATTTCTGTGTCAAGGACATCGGCTATCGCTGGCAACGGATCATCAGCTTCCTTGACCCTTTCGCCGACCCGCAGGGCGGCGGCTTCCAGATCATCCAGTCCTTCATCGCCCTGGGGACCGGTGGCATCCATGGCGTGGGGTTAGGGGACAGTGCGCAGAAACTCTTCTACCTGCCCGAGCCGCATACGGATTTCATCTTCGCCATAATCGGCGAGGAATTCGGCTACATCGGCACGATGGCCTTCCTGCTGCTCTTCGCCTATTTCTTCTCGCGGGGCGTGGCCATCTCGCGTCGGGCGCCGGACCTATTCAGCTTTCTCCTCGCTTCGGGCATGATGGTGATGCTCACAAGCCAGATCTTGATAAACCTGGGCGTGGTCACGGGGCTTCTGCCGACCAAGGGGACGACCTTGCCCTTCGTCAGCTATGGCGGTTCCTCGTTGGTGGTAAACCTGTGCCTGGTGGGGTTGCTGTGGAACATATCGAAGGTAGCGGAGGAGAGTAAGTATAGCTAGGTAGGTCGCGTGTCCCGCGTCATGTGTCGCGCGTCAAAGGCGACCCGAGACCCGAGACCCGAGACCCGAGACACGACCATGGGAAAGATAGACATAATCATAGCCGCCGGCGGCAGCGGCGGGCATTTTTATCCCGCTCTCAGCGTGGCGCGCAAGATAAAGGAGCTGTCGCCGCGCGCCAAGGTCTATTTCATCACCGGGGGCAAGGACGTGGACCGGGAGATGCTCGCGGCGAGCGGCTTTAAGGGGCAAGGGATAGGCGCGCTGGGCCTAAGTGGTGTTTCCGTCTGGATGCTTCCCTGGCGCCTGCTGAGGAACCTGCTCTGCTTGATCAGGGCATACTTCTTGATGTTGCTATACCGGCCACGGGTGGTATTCGGCACCGGCGGTTACGTGGGGGGAGTAGTGCTCGCGGCCGCCTGGCTGGCCTTCAGGCGAACCGTCTTGCACGAGTCTAACATCGTGCCGGGCCGGGCCAATCTGCTGCTCTGCCGCCTGGTGCGCCGTATCTTGGTCGGTACTGCGGCGACGGCCAAGGCCTTTAGCGGCAGGGACAAAGTACGGGTGGTGGGCACGCCGGTGCGAGAGGAGATCTTGCGGGTGCGGCGCGGCGAGGCGTTACGACGGCTGAAACTGGAGGGGGACAAGTTCACCCTGCTGGCGATGGGCGGCAGCCAGGGGGCGCACAACATCAACGAGGCGATGCTGCGGTTCCTGGAGACCATCGCCCGCCGTGATGTCAGTCTGCAGGTGCTTTTCATGACGGGCCGGCAGGATTACCAGTGGGTAGTGGACAGCTGCCAGAAGAGCGAATTGCGCATGGTGATCAAGCCCTTCATGCAGAATATGCCCGATGCCTACGCCGTGGCCGACCTGGTCATCGCGCGCGCCGGGGCGGTTACCATGGCTGAGATAACGGCGCGGGGCCTGCCGGCTATCCTTGTCCCTCTGCCCGGGGCCGGCGGCCACCAGGGGAAGAACGCCCGCTGGATGGCGCAGGAGGGCGCGGCCGTGGTCCTGGAAGATCGGGACCTGTCAGGCAACGCCCTCAGCGAGCTGGTTGTGAAGATGATACGGGGGAAGCGAAAGCTCTCGGTCATGGCCAGGCAGAGCGCCAGGCTTGGCGGGGGCGGTCGCTCGGCGGAACTGGTAGCCAAGGAGATCATCAAACTCAGCCATGGATGAGGCACTAGGTGATCGGCGCAAAAAGGTGCAGCTCAGTGAATGAGATATTTCCGGGTGTGAAGAGATTACACTTCGTCGGCATCGGTGGGGTGGGGATGAGTTGCCTGGCCGAGGTGTCCCGCGAGATGGGTTTCGCCGTGAGCGGTTCCGACCTGAGCCGCACGCCGCTAACAGAACGCCTGCGCCGGCGCGGCATCAGGGTGCGTTACGGCCACCGCCGCGGCAACCTGGGCAAGGCCGAGGTGTTGATATACTCCGCGGCTGTGCCCCGGGACAATCCGGAGCTGAAGGCAGCGCGCGCGGCAGGGGTGCCGCTCGTTCCCCGCACGGTGATGCTTGACGAGTTGATGCGGGGGAAATACGGCATCGGCGTCGCGGGGACACACGGCAAGACCACGGTGGCGGCGATGATCGCGGCTGTGCTCGTTGCCGGCGGGCTTGACCCGACCGTGGCCGTAGGTGGGGCGCTCAACGGCAGCGGTAGCGGCGCGCGCCTGGGACGGGGGGATTACATCGTGGCCGAGGCCTGTGAATATGAGGGCGCTTTTCTTGATCTCAACCCCGCCCTCGCGGTAGTGACGAACGTGGAGCGGGAGCACATGGAGTACTACCGTACGCTTGGCAGATTGCATAGTGCCTTTCGCCGTTATATAGAGCGGGTGCCGTCTTGTGGTTTCTCGCTCCTTTGCTTGGACGACCCGGTGTTGCGGCGCATGGCGAAGAAGGGACTGAAAGCTCGCGTTGTCGGCTACGCCACGGGGCGCGCTGCCAAGTATCGCTGTGCCGATATCGAATACCGGGGTTTGGGTTCCCGTTTCAACGTGCTGGCGGGCGGGGTGAAGCTGGGCAGCTGCCGCTTGCGCGTGCCCGGGGCGCATAACGTTGCCAACGCTCTCGCGGCTGTCGCCGTCGGCCGGGAACTGGGTATCAAGTTTTCCGTCATCCGCCGCGCCTTGGCCGGGTTCCGCAACGCTGAGCGGCGCTTCGATATCAGGAAGGCGTCGGGCCTGACCCTGGTGGATGACTATGCGCATCATCCCACAGAGATAGCGGCCACTCTCGCGGCCGCGCGCCCCGCCTGCGGCGGGCGTTTGTTGTGCATATTCCAGCCGCACCTCTATTCGCGTACGCGCCTGCTGGCCACGGGGTTTGCAAGAAGCCTGGCGCTGGCGGACGAGGTGGTGGTCACGGATATCTATGGCTCGCGCGAAAAGAGGAAGGGCAAGGAGAGCGGCGAATTGCTCGTGAAAAGGGCCGCCCGCGTCCTGCCCGCGGCGAAAGCGGCGCGCTTCAGCTATACACGGGGCATGAGCGAGGCAGTGGCACGTGTCGAGCGGGGGGCGGCGCGCGGCGACTGGATACTGACCCTGGGGGCGGGAGATATATGGAAGGCGCGGGATGAACTTCTGGAGAGAATTAGCGTCAGAACTTGAGTCTCGTTTTGGCCCGCAGGCGGCGGGGACGTTTCTCTATGACGAACCGTTGGCCGGCCACACTACACTGGCGATAGGCGGGCCTGCCGACCTGGTATACGTGCCGGCGACGGAGGCGGCGGCCGCTTGCTTTCTCTCCCGTCTCGCTGATGCCGGGCGGCCCGTCTTTTTTTTGGGAGGGGGATCGAATCTGCTGGTCGCCGATGAGGGATATCGCGGCGCGGTAGTCAAGCTCACGCGGGAAAACTTCGGCAAGCTGGAATGCAAGGGTGAGAAGATGCGTGCCGGCGCGGGAACACTCCTGCAGACGGCGGTCGAACGGGCAACGAGAGAGGGCATGTCCGGGTTGGAGTTTGCGGCGGGTATCCCCGGCAGCGTGGGCGGGGCGGCCGTGGTCAATGCCGGGGCCTACGACGGTGATATGAGCGGCATAGTGGTAAACATCAGTGCCCTTGAGCCCGGTGGAAAACGGCTTGAGCTGACGGGGGAGAAGCTGTGCTATCGATACCGCGGCAGCGCGGCCAGGGACGGCGGCTTGCTTCTCATCTCCATAGAAATGAAACTGGAGCGGGACGAAGCGGCGCGGGTGGCCAAGAGGGTAGAGGAGAACATCAAGAGCCGCAGCGCGGGCCAGCCTCTCGATATGTGCAGCGCCGGCTGTGTTTTCAAGAACCCGGAGGGAAAAGAGGCCTGGCGCCTGGTCGACGAAGCCGGCATGAAGGGGGCGCGGCGAGGCGGCGCCCAGGTGTCCGAGGTACATACCAATTTCATCGTCAACCACGGGGGCGCTAAAGCCGCTGATTACAAGGCGCTGATGGAGAAGGTTGCCGCCAGGGTGGAGGATAAGTTTGGCCTGCGCCTTGAACGGGAAGTGGTAACACTGGGATTCGATGATGCGTCTGGTTAAAT
This sequence comes from uncultured bacterium, assembly GCA_965372475.1. Taxonomy (GTDB): domain Bacteria; phylum Oederibacteriota; class JAUXIB01; order JAUXIB01; family JAUXIB01; genus CBDVCL01. Next base: position 8,760 of record CBDVCL010000047.1, read on the forward strand.
ACATCCTCGTCTCGTCCCTGGTGGTCTTCTCGGCCGTCAAGCTGAGGGGATATCTGTTGGGCGCGGAGCATTTTCGCATCAAGACGGTAGAGGTGCGGGGAACCTTCTTCCTGGGGGAGAGAGAGGTGGAAAAGTTGGCCGGGCTCGAGCGGGGCGATAGCCTCTTCAGCTTCAAGCCGCGCCGGGCCGAGGCCATGCTTGCGAGTGATCCCTGGGTCAAGGGCGCCAGGGTACAGAGGTTGGTTCCCGACAGGGTCGTGGTCAAAGTAGAGGAGCGAAGGCCGATTGCTCTCGTCGCCGGGCAGGGGCTTTATTGCCTGGGTTCGGGCGGCCTGTTGTTGCCCGCGCGGGAGAACGCGCGCAGGCTTGGCCTGCCGGTGATACGCGGCCTGGGGGTGGGCGCGGACGATGTGGGCGAGAAGGTGGATTCCTTTGCCCTGGATAACCTGTTGCTGCACATGTCTGGGGAGCATGCGCCTCTGCGCTTGTGTGACCTGTCCGAGATAAAGGTCAGTTCAGTGGGATACGAGATGATAACGTTGGCTGGCGTGGTCGTTCGCGCGGGGTTGGAGTTGAAGGAGAGCATGTCCCTGCTGAGGCGGGCGCTGGATGACGCCGCG
>CBDVCL010000048.1:0-9333 GCA_965372475.1 uncultured bacterium
GCGGCACACTTGAAGAAGGCGTCGCCATGGCCAAGCAGCACGGCTTTGCGGGGCTGGATTTCGACCCCTCGCAGGTAGAGGAGGCAGGCGGCGCGGACGCAGTGAAGAAACTGCTCGCGGACAACGGTCTCAAGGCGGGCGCCTGGGGGCTCCCCTTCATGCCCTACATGGTAAGCGAGGAAGAATGGAAAGAGGGACTGGGGAAGATAGAATCGCTTGCGAAGATTGGCGGCGCCGCGGGAGCGCTGCGCGCCATCATGTGGATCCTGCCCGGCCACGACGAGCTGGACTTCGACGCCAACTTCAAACACCACGTGGCTAGGTTCAAGCCCATCTACGATATCCTGGACGCCAACGGTGTGCGCCTCGGTTTGGAGTTCGTCGGCCCCAAGACGTCGCGCGCCAACAAGAAGCACGAGTTCTTGTATGATATAAAGGGAATGCTCAAGTTGTGCGAGGCCATTGGGCCCAAAGTGGGAGTATTGGCGGACGCCTACCACTGGCATACTTCAGGCGGCACTGTGGACGACATCAAGGGCCTAAAGAACGAGCAGATCGTGCACGTTCACGTCAACGACGCGCTAAAGGGAGTACCCGTGGACGAATTGCCCGACGGCAAGCGCAAGCTCCCCGGCGCCACGGGCGTGATCGACATCAAGGGTTTCATGGAGGCCCTGAAAGCCGCCTCCTACGACGGCCCTGTAACGGCAGAGCCTTTCGATCAAGAGCTAAACGCCAAACCGGATGAAGAGAAACTGGCTTTGACTGCGGCATCAATACTGGCAATTATGCCCTGAGCATTCCTCGGGCTTAGGTACCGTACAACCATATGACCATACAACTATACAATTGCAGACCTTGCAGCCCTGCGACCACGCAAGATCTCTGCTACAATACCCTCGACTTGTAGCACTTGCTGACAAAGGAAGCGACCAATGCCCCTCACACTATCACTCACAGCCGACAAGCGTGAATTCATCCGCCTGCCTTTTCGCATCAAGGTCACCTTCGAGGTGCCCGGCAAGAAGACAAAGCTGGACATGTATACCAGGGACGTCAGCGCCGGCGGCCTTGGCTTGGAATTGGCTGTAGACGACGCCTCCATCTGGCGAAGACTAAAAAAGGACGCGACCATCCTGCGCCTGCAGTTCAAGTTGCCGGGCGATAGAAAGCCGACCATTTGTCACGCGCTCGTGATGTGGAAGGGCGAGATAAGTACCAGGGGAAGGAAGAAGTACTTTCTTGGCCTCTCTTTCACCGACCTGGACAACAGCGTACGCCTGCGCATATCCAAGATAATCCGCGCCGCCTTCATTGACCGTCTCAACAAAGAGTACAAGAAGCTCAAGAAGAAGAAATGAGCTGGACCTGGGACCTGGGAGCTAGGGGCTGGTGCGTGTTTGATGCTGGACCTGGCTTCTCGCCGGCGGGTAAGACGAAATGCGAAATGCGACGCACGAGGAACGAACGGTTCAAGCCGTTGTTCGCGGTACGTAATTCCATTTGCTCGCCAACACCACCCCCGCCAGGAGTGCCGCCAGCGCAAACAACCTGAATAGTGTGTCCCAATGCGACCCCGCCGCCGCCCAGGCAGCGAGGAAAGGCGAGCACACTTGCCCCAGCGAGCCGAGGCAGTTGACGAAGCCAGCTACGCCTCCCACGCGTTTCTCCCCACCGATGTCCAGCGAAGCGGACCCCGCCAGCAACGACTCGGGACCGAAGGCGCACAGTCCTACCAGGCAGATGGCGATGCCGTTACCGATCCTGCCGCTTGCCGAGAGGAGAGGGAAGAAGAACAGGGCCAGCGCCAGGCACCAGAGCATTATCGCGCCCACGGGCATGCGCCTGGCCTTGAAGAGACGGTCCGAGGCGTAGCCGGCGATCAAGGCGCCACCCACCCCTCCCAGCTCCAGCAGGGACGAGGTGAGCCCTGCTTCCCCGGGGGAGTAGGCGAGTTCCTTCACCATGTAGAGCGGCATCCAGTATATGAAGCAATAGACGATCATTTTCAGGGAAAAATACATCGCGCCTATCACCCAGGCCATTGGCTGGCGCACCACGTCCATGAAGATAGTGCGGAACTGTTCTTCCGCCGCACGCCGTCTGTTATCCCTGCCTGGGGTAGGGGCGTATTGCAATACGCCCCTACGTGAATGGCGCGGTTGCACGGGGCAAAAAACGAGGTATGCGATAACGATAACGCCGAGCAATAGCGGCGGCAACAGAAAGGCACGCCGCCATCCCAGCTGGGTCATGATCAGGGTGGCGAGCACGGTGGCGAAAAGGCCCCCCAGTATGTAGTTGGTCTGCCACCAGGCCATCACCACGCCGCGCTCCTCGCGGCGGTACCAGTAGCTGATATGCTTGGCCAGGGAGGGCCAGCCGCTTGCCTGGCCGAAGCCGTTCAGCCCGGCGAGGAAGACGAAGGGAGCGAGCGTCGAGAAGGCGCCCATGCCCAGGTTGGCGGCGATCGCCCAGGAGAGCCCGAAACCTACCACGGCCTTGGGGCCGTAACGGTCGGCGAAGATACCGTGCGCGAACTGGCCGAAGGTGTAGAGCAGGCTGTAGCAAAAGACGATGCGCGCCAGGGCGAATTCGTCAAAGCCCAGCTCGGCGCCCATCACGGGCATCGACACGGCCAGGTTCTTCCGGCACACATAAGATCCCGCATACACAAGATACGTCAAGAAGAACACACGCCGCTTCATAAGCAAACCACCCTTGTTTGCATTACCTATGCAGTAGTGGCGTCCTGGAATTTACCCGCCATAGCCAGTGCTCCGCACCATTGAAGTAATGCAAGGCGGAGCGCTGACGACGGCGGGCGGGCGCCACCGTTCCGAAGGAACGGCTATTCCTAACGAGAAGGGGACACGATGATTGGACAATTACAGCTTCCCTTTCATCGTGTCCCCGCCGGGTGTGCCCTTCCTAATGTAAGGTAATGTCATAAGCACGTGCAAAGATTGTATCACTAATATGTGATATACTCCTTACGAAATGGAGGTATGAGCATGAAGAAGGTGCTTGTCCGATGTTTACTGGTACTCCCTCTGCTAACGGTCGGTAGCAAGGATTCTGCAGACGCCCAAACCACGTCGTCCCTGCGCCAGCTCGCCGACAAGCACAACATGCTCATCGGCACGGCAGTGCAGGCACAGCTGCTGGGCGCTGACCCGGAATACCGCGAGAGCGTGGCGCGCGAGTTCTCTGTAGTTACCGCCGAATACGAGATGAAGTTCGGGCAGCTCTCGCCGGCGCAGGGGGAATACGATTTCTCCCAGGCTGATGCCATCGTTGCCTTCGCGGAGAAACACAGCATGCAGGTGCATGGGCACACGCTGGTATGGCATCGTGACCTGCCCGCCTGGGTTGAGCAGGGAGATTTCACGCACGAACAGCTGGAGGAATTCCTGCGCTCGCACATCCTGAGGACGGTGCGGCACTTTCGCGGCAAGGTGAAACACTGGGACGTCGTCAACGAAGCCGTCTCCGATCTCTGGGGTATGCGCGGCACCATCTGGAGCCGCGCCCTGGGCAGGGACTATATCGAGAAGGTCTTCCGCTGGGCAAACCAGGCCGATCCCGACGCGCTTCTCTTCTACAATGACTACGGCTGTGAGGACATGGGCTGGAAGTCGGATCGGGTCTACAAGCTGGTGAAGAAACTGCTGGAGAAGGGAGTGCCCATCCATGGTGTGGGACTGCAGGCGCACATGCACGCCGGTTGGCGACCAAAGGTCGAGAAGATAAGGGCTAACGTGCGCCGCTTGAAGGCGCTGGGCCTGCGCGTGTGGATCACCGAGCTGGACGTCCCCATCAAGGGCGAGCCGAGCGAGGAGAAGCTGGCCAGGCAGGCGGAGCGCTACGGCGAACTGATGCGCATGAGCATTGAGGAGGGAGTAGAGGCCTTCATCACCTGGGGTTTCACGGACAAGCACTCCTGGGTGCCCCATGTCTTCAAGGGCCAGGGCCATGCGCTCATCTTTGACGAGAACTACGCGCCGAAACCAGCGTATTACGCGTTGGCAAACGCACTGAGATAGTGAAGCGTCCCTCGTGAAGCGTGAATCGTTGACGACGCTTCACGAGCGACGATTAACGAGCAACGAGCAAATGAAAGGCATCAAACCACACACCCATCGCGATCGGCAGGCAGTTATCAAAGAGATAGTTCCCCTCATCAAGAAGAAGTTCGGCCGCGATCTCGTCGCGCTGGCGGCGCAGGGCTCTTACGCGCGTGGCGAGGACATCGACTACTCCGACCTGGAGCTCATCGCCTTCGTGAAGAAGATGCCCCGCGGCAAGAGATGGGAGGGCATGGGCAAGATCCGGGACGGCTTGCTGGTGGAGCTGCTCTGGACGACCCGGCAGACCTATCTCAAGGAAGTGCGCGACATAGGTGAACACTGGTACCTCGCGGGTTCGGACAAGCTGTTTCCTATCATTAATAAGCCGTATATTCTGAAGCTCAACAAGCATCGCGTCAAGCACCTTAAGAAGAAGGCCCTCAAGCACCTGGTACAGAACTGGAACGAGGTGCAGGAGCCGACGACGAAGGTGCTAAACGCGGTGGTAGAGAAGAACCGGGAAGGGATAGGCCTGCTTGTCTCGGACATGTACGAGATGATGCTGATAAACCTGTCCTTTCTCAACCAGAAGCCCTATACGACATATAGCCGCTTCATCGCGGAGGCGAAACGCTTCAAGCTAAGACCGGACGGTTTCGACGAGCTGACCGATATCTGGGTGAAGGGGGATTACCAGGACCTGAAACGTCTCGACAGGGCCGTGCGTCGCGTCTTTGCCGGTTTCGAGAAGATATTCGCGGACCAGGGAATCGATCTATATGACGAGGATATCGACCCGAATGTCCCCTATCGCCGTGATCTGACGCCTTATGATTGATGGATTATTCTGCTGGTGGCGAACTCATTGCCCCAAAACAAGGCTCTCGGCGAAGGCTGAGAGCCTTATCCGTCCTATTAGGTGATTCCCGGCTTTTTCTGTAAGAAAAGCGCCGGGAATCCATCTAACCCTATAGAACCATGAACTGCAAAGATACTCGAAAATTACTGAATCTTGAGCTGGATGGCGCTGCGACGACCGAGCAGTTGAAGGCCATCCAGACCCACATTGAGACCTGCCAAACGTGTGCCCGGGAAAAAGAAGAACTGGCCGCCTACGGCCGGGCGATGAAGAGCCTCTTCTCAGATGCCGATGTTCCCGAGCTCTCGCACGGGTTCGACGCTGCTTTCGAGCGCCGCCTGGCCGAGAAGCCTTCTCTCCTGCGCCGCATCAACGAGCTCGGCTTGCCGGCCAGGCTCCTGGCTCCCGCCGCCGCAGTGGCGGCGCTCATGGCGCTGACGCTGATGATGTTCCCCGGGGCCGAGAAGAGCCCTGTTGACGTGGTAAAGACGGGCCCGGTCATCTCGCAAGCCGAGAAGGCGCGGGCTGCCGAAGTCGTGGATGCCCAGGTGAAGGATCTGTTGACGAATTTTCTGTAGTCAAGTTCCCCCTGTTTCTCCCCCCTTGATGGGGGGAGATAGAGAGGGGGGTGGATCGTATTGAAACGAAAGGGAGAAAATGATGATTAAGAAGCTGGTTGTGAGTTTGATGGTCTGTGTCTTGGTCAGCACCGCTCAGTCCTTCGCCTCGCGCAGTGAGCTGCGCGACGAGCTGAGGGAGCTGCGCAACGAGGTGCGCGAGGGCGTCAGGGCGGAAAGGGCGCAGGCGAACGCCGCCCTTGAGCGCAAGCTCGAGGACAGCCAGAAGGGCAAGATGCTGATCGACGTGCACGGCAACCGCGTGCGCGTGGAAAAGTACCTCTCCCGCCCCGCGGCCAACCAGATCAACGTCATCGTCCTCAACACCCGCCCCGACCTGGCCGGCCGCATTGACCAGGTCGAATGGACCGGCACCTTTAACCAGGACCTGCCCGATAAGCTCAGGGGGATCGGTCGCGGGATGTGGGGCAGTCGCGGCGGGCCGCGTCCCGAATATTACATCACGAATGTCCTGCGCGTGGCGACCTCCGGCGACAACAACCTTACCGTGACGCGGGACGGCGGCTGGCTTTACACCTTTGCCAAGTTCGGCGACAGGGAATGGTGCCTCGTCATCTTTAACGACGAGAAGCTCACGATCAACGGCATCGACAAGATAATGCGCGAACGGATAGGCTACGATGTTGACCTGAACCTGGCGGGCATGGTCAAGATCTATTACCCGCATCGCAACACAAGCGCCCTTACCCATGCCATAACCAGGATAGGCGTCAACGGCAAGATCATCGTGCTGGGCACGGAGGACGCGTTGGCGATGCCCACGAAGCGCGAATGGGAAGCCGAGCCGAACGAGCACCACTTCCGCGACCGGCTGGAGTTCGCCGACGGCACCTGGATCACGCGCGACCGCTACCTGATCGACGACGAGGGCGATATCCTGGCGCGCAGTGCGGACGAGAGTGGCCCGGGACGCCGCGTCCCCTTCTGGCGGGGCAACCGCGAGATCATTCACGGCGCCAGCGAGTTCGGCGGGGAGACCATAGACATCGTGATCATACCGGGACCTGCCGAAGAGGTGGGTTACTGATACTGACGGTTCCGGATTGAAAAGGGAGCGCAAGGCGAACGATCGCAGTAGCCACGCTCCCTTTTTCCATTTGCTATTCCGCATCGTCTCTTCTATTATATTCGTTTGATAGTGAATGCAAGCTAGATCCTGGAGGCCATCTTGATGAACAAGAGAACGATAGTCGCCCTTTTCCCTTTTACTTTTTTCTTTTTCCTTATTAGCTCCGCTTCGGCTGAAGTGAAGTTCTTACCCCTGGTCAACGCCGACCTTATGGGGGGCCAGTCCTTCTTCAAGGGCGAGACCAGTTCCTTCGGCGGTCACTGTTCCCTCGACCTCGTTCCCGCCTTGCGCCTCCGGGAGGGAACGTACCTCCTGCCTCGTTACAGCGTCGCCTACGTCGGCAGTTCGCTGGCCATAGAGATCGAGGACGAGAGCTACCTCTACCAGCAGATCATGGATCACGCCCTGTCGTTGAAACTACTCAAGAAGAAAGATAACGGTGGCGTCTTCAAGCTCAGTGGCGGCTACATGATGGAATACCTGCGCGAGACCAGGGACGAGAAATGGGGCCACGGCCTCTACGATTACGGCAGTCCCTACGGCGAGGTGGAGCTGGGCAAGGAGTTCGAGGACAAGGCGATGCAGCTCTTCAGCTTCGGTTACCGCTACTACGGCATGAGCTTCCCCAATTACGAGTCGCTGGCTAGCAAGCTGGGGCTGGATCTTTCCGGCCAGGACGTGATCGACAGCGACAACCACAAGATATTCGTGCTCACCGACATCCTGACGAAGCAGGATGTATTCGTCAGGCTGGGTTACGATTTCCTGCTCACCGGTTACCGCGACCAGAAAGTGGAGCTGTCAACGGGCGAGTTCTCCGGGGAAAAGAGAAAGGACAAGAGCAACCGTATCGAGTGCACTTTTGGCTACGATCTCCCCGCCAAGCGCCTCGGCAGCATGAGCGGCGGCCAGACCATGAACAGCTACCTCGAACTGGTTCTGGCCTTCAAGACGAAGCGGTCGAACCAGAACTACCTCGATCCCGAGGCGATAGACTACATAGAAGGTTACTATGATTACAACCGCTTCGACGTCAAGCCGTCCATCACCTACAAGTTCAGCCCCCTCGGCCTGGCGGTGGCCCTGGGCTACCGTTTCACCGCCAGGCTGCACCCGAACCGCTTCGCCCAGGACATCGAGGGCTTCTTCACGGACAAGAAGCTGCGCTCCTGGACACACGAAGTCGGACTCAAGGTGAGTTACGATATCAGGTATGGCATCAGCGCCGCCGCCGCGGGGGGGTACAGCAGCGTCAAGTCGAATAACTCTTACGAGGTGCTTTATACCTATAACTACGAATCCGCCCACTATCTCGCCGGCCTCAGTTACGAGTATTGACGCGTTCCCGGCAGGCTTGATCATGCATCCACATGAATCCGCGATGCAAAATCGAAGATCTATAATAGCGACCCCGCCGCCGGTCCTTGCCAGAGCGCTTACCTTGTTCCTGGCGTTCTCTTCGATCCCGGCACTGCTTTGCCCCGCCTCCCTCGTCACCATCACCCGCCCTTCCTCCGGCACGGTCAGCGTCGCCGAGCAGGTCGTCGAGGGCAGGGTGGAACTAGCCTCCATTGAACGGCTCAGCCTCAGCGTCGAGCCTTTTCTGCACGCGGCGGGGCGGGCCGCGTCTTCCCGCACTGTCCTGCTACAGTCGGGGCGCTTCCACGAGCAGGTGACGCTCTCGCCCGGCTTGAATATCATCACGCTCTCCTCGCTCGGCGGCGGCCACAGGACGGGCCGCGCCGTCTACCTCGCCTCGGGGAAGCCCGGCTCGAAGAAGCCGCTCGAGGAATGGGGCGCCGATTCGCCTGTCGCCTTGTCTTCCCCTGTGGATCTGAAGACGGCGCAAGAGGAAGTACGCCTCGTCGGCACGCTGAAGGACGCGGGGGTAGAGGGCCTGGATATAGTCGTGCTTGATACCTATGATTTCTTTGCCGCCGCGGGGCAAAGGGAAGAGGGGATAACATATCGCCGCGTCGCCGTGAAGGACTTGCGCTTCTCTGTTGCGCTTAAACTGGGGACAGGCTTGAACATCATCCTCGTCAAGGCGGCGGGTAGGAAGGCGAGCGAGGCGGATATCCTCGTCAAGAGCCTGATATACGAGGCGGCGAGCGCCAGGCTGGTCCTGGATGAGCCGCTGGTGGAACGAGGGCGGTTGGTGGTAACGGGACGGGTGATCGATGCAAGCCGGGGCGTGGTGAAGGTAAGCGTTGAGTGCCTGGTAGAGGAGGAGCTCCGTCCCGGCAAGATATCTCCCAAGACGATAATCAGGCGCGAGGTAAAGGTAGCGGCAGACGGGCGCTTCAGGCTGGAGGAGAGACTGAAGCTGGAGAGGTACACTATCAAGTCCGCCCCGTCGATAACCGTCAGCGCCGGCGACGCCGTGGCAACGAAGACGCTGGTCGTCTGGCGCTGAAAACGGTCCCATGACGGAAAACGCCCCAGGTAATCCCCCTTTCGAGCAAGTCTACTCTCAGCACAAGCAGGGCATCTTTGCCCTCACCTATCGTTTGCTCAACAACACTGCCGAGGCCGAGGACGCGACCCAGGAGGTGTTCCTCAAGGCCTACCGCGCCTACGGCAAGTTCCGCGGCGAGGCCGCCGTGTATTCCTGGCTCTACCGCATCGCGCTCAACGAGTGCCTGGAAAGGTTAAGAAAAGTCAAAAGGAAAAAGGAAAAGGGAAAAAGGGAAGTAT
>CBDVCL010000049.1:0-9244 GCA_965372475.1 uncultured bacterium
ACACGAGACGACAGATCGCGTGCCATACAAATAGCTCTAATGGTGCTGATCGCTGTTATCGGCGCTTACTACATAGCTGTGCGCCTCGGCTGGGCGGACGTGCCATCCTTTCTCATCAAGGACGAGGAAGGAAAGGTGCTGGGAGAGGCTGTGCAGGCATACAGGAACGAGGACTACCGGCTGGCCGCCGAGAAATACAGGGAGTACCTGGTGCGGGTGCCGGGAGACGTGGATTGCTGGTACGGACTGGCCGTGTCCCTGGGGCAGGATGGCAAGACGGAGCAGGCCTTTGCCGCGGCGAAAAAGGCCGAGCTGCTCAAACCCGACGACAGGAAGATCGAGGGTGTCATCGCCCTCCTGCACATTGCGCGCGGGGAATACGCGCAGGCGATAAAGATCTATGACCGCCTGCTCGAGGAGCATCCGCACGACCAGGCTTCCCTGGGCAACCGCGCCTTCGCCTACCATCGCCTCGGTAGGGAGGAAGAGGCAATGCGGGCGTATCTCCTGGGCGTGAAGGAGTTTCCCGCCTCGCCCGAACTTCGCTACGCGCTTGGCGTCCTCTACCACGACCGCGGTGAATACGAGAAGGCCCTGGAACAGCTCCGGCAGGCGAGCCATCTGAACCTGAGGTACGAGGAAGCTTACCTGATGATGGCACGTTGTTCCAAGGCCCTGGGTGATAATGAAGACGCCGGCTACTGGGCCAAGAAATGCCTGCTGCTGGTGAGCGCGGGTAAGGAGGAGGTGGCGAGGGACGCGAGAGAACTACTGGTGGATATCACCCGTGAAGAGCGTCTGAGCCGCGAGGGGAACTAGCAGCCGCGGGTTCTTCCGGTATGGCGGCTAACATTATGGAAAAAATTCCTTGAACTTTGTTTTCAGAAGTGTTCTAATGCGGCCACATTCTGCTTGCTGTCGGCAAAGAGACGGGAGTAGTAACACCATCTCGGGCGAAGTGACGGCCGGAGCGAGACCAGCGCGGGAAGAATCATGGTGAAGAGACCGACGAAGAGGAAAGATCCGGACGAAAAAGGAGTCTTCGTCTATAATGTCATTCTCGTGCTCGTGCTGGCCTCGCTGGTGGCCCTGCTGGGATATCTCTTCATAAACCAGGAATCAGGCCGCGAGGAGACCGAGCGGCAAGCGATAGAAGTCGATTACACCGGGGTGCTGGCCCGCCTGGACCTGGAGAAGATGCACCGTGACATCGAGTACTTCTCCGGCCTGGGCAGCCGTGTCACCGGCTACGAGGGCAGTTACCGCGCGGCGAAGGCGATAAAGAGCAGGTTCAAGCGACTGGGTATCTACAAGGATGCCATGACTTTCGAGGTGCCCGTGCCCATAGACATGGGGGCGGCGATGCGCCTCCCCTCCGGGACGAAGATAAAGATCCATCCCCTCTGGCCAAACCTGGTCCGTACCCCCCACCTGTCGCCCCAAGGCGTGTCCGGCCACCTGATATACGCCGGCACGGGGAAATTCAAGGAATTCAACGGCAAGAAGGTGGCAGGTTCGATAGTCCTGATGGATTTCAACAGCGGCGATGACTGGCAGAACGCCTTCTACCTGGGGGCGAAGGCGGTGGTCTTCATCGAGCCCGACGACACCAGCCGCGGCGAGGCGGCGAGCAAGTTCCTCACCTTACCTCTCGATGCGCCGCGTTTCTGGCTTCCCCGGGGCAAGGCGGCCGAGGTCCTGGCCATCGCATCGTCCGGCCGGGAGGAGACGGTCAATCTCACCTGCGACATGCCCTGGCGCGAAGTAGAGGCGGAGAATATCTTTGGCGTGATCAAAGGCAGCGACCCGGAACTGAAGGAGAAATGGGTCGTTCTTACCGCTTACTACGATTCGATGTCCGTGGTGCCGGGACTGTCCCCGGGCGCGGAGGGCACTACCGGGCTGGCTTTTCTGCTGGAGATGGCCCGCATGCTGAAAGAGAAGCCGCCCACACGCTCCGTTCTCCTCGTAGCCCTTGGCGGTCACCACCAGTCGCTGGCCGGCATGCGGGCGCTCATCGACCGGCACGTGATAACCCTCTTCGACAGGGAGGCGATAGAGAAGGAAGCGAACTGTTTCTACAGGCGGGACTATCGCCGCAAGGCCGCCGGCGAGGACAAGAAGACCCCTTACAACTACATCTCTCTCGACCTGACCACCCGCTCCGACCGCCTGGGCGTGTTCTTTAAGGGCTGGTTCTTCGACCAGCGCGAGGACGACCTGAAACTGCAATACTCGTCGATGGGCCGTGACCTGAAGGGTTTCTCCAAGAAGATACTCGGGGAGATGGGCTGGCCGGAGGAACGTGACCTGGTTGACGGCATCAACCCGCTGGTGGACAAGAACTGGCGCACCTACCTCGCCGGGCGTTTCGCCTTTGACGGCGAGGTCGCTACCCTGGCGGGAGAGACGGCACTGACCTTTGCTACCGCTTTTGACAGCCGCAACTATGTGGATACGCCCCTGGACGAATACTCGCGTCTGCAGCTGGGGAACTTCGACAGGCAGGCGGAACTGCTCGCCTGCCTGCTGCACAAGGTGCTGATCGACCCCAAGTTCCAGTATCGCTTGAAGTTCAGCAACGCTTTCTGCAGGGTGGTCGGGCGTTGCGTGGAATTCGACGTGCGGCAGAGTGCCCTGCCGAATACGCCGGTGAAGAACACCATCACCGTGATGCGCAAGTTCCTCTGGGGCAACCTGCGCGGCCAGAAGAGCTTCGCTGGTGTTCGCGGCGAGGTGATGGACATAGTGGACTGGGAGACGAAACCCGGCAAGGTAAAGGGTGAGGATAAGCAGGTGCCGACCGCGAAGGCCGGGCGCTTCAACTGCACCGGCGCGGTACAGATGAACTCCAGCCCCCAGCAATGGGGCATACCGCGCCGCATAGACGCTTTCCACGTTGACGAGACGACGGGCGAGGTGGACTTTGCGCCTGACCTGGGAACGCAGGGTGCGCAGGCCTTCCCGCCCAGCGCCAGCATGACCATGGCCGAGAAGGAGGTGACCGTGGTCATCTTCCGGTGCAAGGGCACCGGCATCCTCAACCTCTTTGACCCGCGCTTCTTCAGTTCTCTGCGCACGCTCAACGTCTATGACGCCAAGACGGACAGCCAGCCGCAGGAATACGGCTACATCAGGCCGATCTTCCGGGACTGGGACTCCGTGCGCGAGCCGGCGATGGTCGTCTTCACCAAGCCGATATTCAGGTACAAGCTGACCATGGGCGGCGGCGTGTTGGGCTTGCGCCTGGTGATGATAAACTCCACGCCCGAGATGCCCGAGGGCAGGGGATACGACCTGGCCGGGCAGTCGATCGTCCCCCACCTCATCCTGCGCGTGACGGAGGACATGGGGCGGCTGGACGAATACCGCATGGGCATAATGCGCAAGCACAACATCGAGAACGCGCGCCTCGCGGCCCTGCACGAGAAGGCGATGGGGTTCCTGGAGGGGGCCAGGGAAAGCCTGGCGGCGCGGCAGTACGACGAATACATGCGGCTGGTCCGCGCCGCCTGGGCGCTGGAGTCACGCGCCTACCCGGACGTTTTCAGGACGCAGGAGGACGTGATCAAGGGCATCATGTTCTACCTCTTTCTGCTCCTGCCCTTCGCATATTTCATGGAGCGCCTGCTCGTGGCCAGCGCGAACGTCAACCGCCAGATCGGCTGGGTCACGGCCATCTTCCTGGCCATCTTCGTCATTCTGCGCTACGTGCATCCCGCTTTCGATATTACCTTGACGCCGTTGATAATACTGCTCGCCTTTGTGATCATGGCCCTCTCTGTTTTCGTCATCTATGTCATCGTTTCCAAGTTCCAGGAGCAGGTGCGGGAGTTCAAGCAGAAGATGCAGGGGGTACACCAGGCTGACGTGGGCCGGGTGAGCGCGGCCGCGGCCGCCTTCGCGCTGGGCATCTCCAACATGCGCAAACGGAAGGGCAGGACGCTCTTGACCAGCATCACCCTGGTGCTGTTGATGTTCATCGTCATCTCCTTTACCTCGGTGCGTACCTTCCTCAGGTACAACCAGGTGAAGATGCCCCAGAAGGCGGCGCGCCAGGGCCTCTTGATCCGTGACCGTATCTGGACGCCGATGGAGGAGCCGGCCTACGAGACGATCAGCAGTATTTTCGCCAAGGACGGTCAGGTGATCCCGCGTGCCTGGTACTATTCCGCCCTGGTGGGGGACCAGTCTTTCATCGAGGTAGAACACCGGCGCGGCGGCGGCGCGCGCCTGCTGACCTATTCGGCCAATTGCATCGCCGGCATGCACCACAAGGAATCGGCGATCACCGGCATCCACAAGTGCCTGGTGGCGGGCAGATGGTTCAGGGAGGGGGAGGACAGGGTGTGCATCATCCCCGACCAGATGGCGGAACTGCTGAAGATCAGCCGTGCCGACGTGGGCCGCTTGAGCGTGCGCGTCTATGGCCGCGACTTCCTCGTGGTGGGCATCATCAGCGGCAAGAAGATGCTCAAACTCTACGACCTGGACGACGAGCAGTTGACGCCCGTGGACTACAAGGTGATGCAGCAGAAGATACGCTCGGGCGAAGTGGACCGCAGTATCATCCAGCGCTACGTGCATATGACCCCTAACGTGGCCTTGATCATGCCCTTCAAGACGGTAATGGACATGGGCGGCACCCTGCGTTCGCTGGCGGTGAAGATCAACCCGGACAAGGACATCCAGGCGGTGATAGAGGAGCACATGCCGCGCATGGCCCTGACGCTTTTCGCCGGTATCAAGGGCAACACCTACCTCTTCAGCACCATCGGTCACCAGGCCTACCAGGGACTGGCCAATATCCTCATCCCTATCCTTATCGCCGCCCTGATCGTGCTCAATACCATGCTCGGCTCGGTATACGAGCGGACCAAGGAGATCGGTATCTACTCATCGGTCGGCCTGGCGCCGATGCACATCGCCTCGTTGTTCGTGGCCGAATCGTCGGTATACGCGGTGATTGGGGCCATCACCGGCTACCTGGCGGGCCAGGTCGTAGCCAAGGTCCTGACCGTAGCCGGGCTGATGTCCGGCCTCAATCTCAACTACTCCTCGATGTCCGCCGTGGGAGCGACGGTGCTGGTGATGCTGATCGTCCTCCTCTCCACTCTCTACCCGGCATCGGTGGCGGCGCGGCTGGCCGTGCCCGACGTGGAGAGGACTTGGAAAATGCCCGAGCCTAAAGGCGGTGTGATCGAGATGGAACTGCCCTTCACCGTGACCGGCAGGGAAAGGACGCTGGGCATCAACATGTTCCTGCGCGAGTTCTTTGACGCCCACCTGGAATACTCGGTGGGCAGGTTCTACACCGAGGGGTCGGGTTTTGAGGCGATAGGGAGGGGCAAGCAGGAGCATTTCACGCTCAGCCTCACCACTTGGCTGGCCCCCTTCGACCTCGGCGTGAGCCAGGAAGTGCAGATGCTGACCAAGCCGATGCCGGACGAGGGCGGTGTATACGCCGTCCACCTCAGGCTGAAGCACATCGGCGGCGACGAGGCCTCGTGGCGGCGCATCGTGCGGCATTTCATGATGGAGATACGCAAGCAGTTCCTTATCTGGCGTACTTTTAAGCCGGACGAGCAGATGAAATATGCGAAGATGGTTGGGTCGGTGGCTAAGGATGAGTAGTCGCTCGTTGCTCGTTTCTCGCCTGCCCTGAGCAAGCGAAGCGAGCCGAAGGGTTGCTCGTGTAGGAACGCAAGCCACGAGCGACCAGCGACTCTTGTCCGCCATAGCTCGAAGAGCGACGGCGGAAGCGACGAGCGACAGACGCTCACTGGTATACGACAAGGAGGAGGCGCGAGTTGTTCGGTAAGAAGAAAAAGAAGAGCGACGATGAGAGCATGTACTCCATGTACCGCCAGGACGTGAAGCAGGAGTTCAAGGAGGGCTTCACCCTGCGCAGCGTGCTGGGGATCCTCTTCGTCGGCATGGTGATGATGCCGGGCAGTATCTACCTCGGGCTGGTAGCGGGCATCCAGATCGGCCCCGCGGCGGAATGGGTAACGATCATCCTCTTCACCGAGATGGCGAGGCGCTCCTTTACCGTTCTGCGCAAGCAGGAGATCTATGTCCTCTACTACGTGGCGGCGGGGCTGACCTGGGCCTGGGGCGGCCAGGTGCTCGCCGGCGGCGCCTTCTCGGGGATGATATGGAACCAGTACCTGATCCAGTCGCCCCACGCCGTCGGCTTCGGCATCGCCGACAATATACCGCACTGGGTGGTGCCCGGGCCGGATTCCAGCGCGCTCCTGGAGCGCACCTTCCTGCACCAGGATTGGAAGGTGCCGGTGATCCTCCTGCTCGTTTTCCAGGTCCTCTTCCGCATGCAGTGGCTGAGCATGGGCTATCTCGTCTTCCGCCTCACCTCGGATATCGAGCGCCTGCCCTTCCCCCTCGCCCCCGTGGCGGCGCAGGGCGCTACCGCCCTGGCCGAGATCACCAGCAAGGCCGAGACCTGGCGCTGGCGCATTTTCTCCACCGGCGCCATCATCGGGCTTCTCTTCGGCGCCGTCTATATCGGCGTGCCGGCCATCACCGGCGCCTTCATGTCCGAGCCATTGATGATCATACCCATACCGTTCCTTGACCTGACCAAGCAGACCGAGGTGCTCTTTCCCGCGGCGGTCTCAGGCATCTCGCTTGACTTGGTGATGGTCTTTGTCGGTTTTATCATCCCCTTCCCGATAATCGTGGCGCAGTTCTGCGCGACGATAGCGGCGCAGTTCGTGGCCGCGCCGATCATGCAGAGCATGGGAATGCTGCCCCAATGGAGCCGGGGCATGGACGCCATCCGCACGCAGATGGCCACCACCATGGACATCTGGCTCTCGGTGCAGATAGGCGCTTCGCTCTGCGTCGCTGTGATCGGCGTCTTCTTTATCATCAAGACCTTTGCCAAGAGCGTGAGCGGCAAGGCGGAGCGGCGTCCTCTGCCAAAGGGGCGCGGCGATTTCAACTCGACCCTGATGGTCGTCGTCTGGATCATCTCTACCATCGGCTATATCGTCATATGCCAGATACTCATCAACTCCGGCAAGCCGCGCGCCGAGTGGTTTCCCATAGGGCTGTTCATCTTCTATGGCCTGATCTTCACACCGCTGCAGTCCTACGTCACGGCGCGCATGCAGGGCATGACGGGGCAGATGGTCTACATACCGTTCGTGCGCGAGGGCACGATCATCCTCTCGGGCTACAAGGGCATAGACATCTGGTTCGCGCCCCTGCCGATGTTCGACCACGGTTGGTGCGCCCAGCGTTTCCGCGAGGTGGAGCTCACCGGTACCAAGTTCACCTCGATCCTCAAGGCTGAGCTCTTCATGCTGCCGGTGATGCTGATATGCAGTTTCGTCTTCTGGGCCTTCTTCTGGAAATTGAGCGCCATCCCTTCGGCGGTCTATGCCTATGCGGCCAAATTCTGGCCATTCTACGCGATGATGCAATGTCTCTGGGCTACCGCTACCTCGGAGGGGCATAACTACCTGATGGACGCGGTCAAGATCAATGTGATCGCCTCTTCCATGGGCCTCGGCTTCCTTTCATATGTTCTGCTTTATGCCTTCGGCGCGCCGACCATGGCGTTTTACGGTTTCGTGATGGCCTTCGCCGCCATACCGCAGTGGACGATCCCCTGCTTCGTCGGCGGGCTGCTCGGCAGGTACTACTTCCAGCCGCGCTTCGGCGTGGAGAAATGGAGGAAATACGCGCCCGTGCTCCTGGCGGGGTATTCCTGCGGCATGGGCCTGGTGGGGATGACGGCGGCGGCTGTTGCCCTGTTGTTCCAGTCTATTTCGTATTTGCCCTTTTAGGGGGTCGGAAATCGTGTGTCGGAAAGCACGCCAGAGGCGGGCGCGCGGCTTCTCACCTCCAGATATCAAAGGGAGAAGCTGCACATCGGCAGTTGACGACAACCGACAACCGACGACCGATGCCCGGCGATAGACATTGAGCAAAATAAAACTATTCGCTTGGCAGGGGATGAGCTTCGAGGTGCCGGAGAAGTGGGACCTGGCCGTGGCGGGAGGGGACGAGGAGGACGGGCACTTCCGTCTCGAGGACATGTTGTCGCCGCGTTGCGAGGTGCGTTGGAAACAGGTGAAAAGCCCCGCCGACATGGAGCGGGTAGTGAGCGGATACCTGAAGCGGCTGGCGCAGGGAGCGAAGAAGGGCGGCTTGGAATTCGCGGCACAAGATGAGGCGCGCCTGCCCAAGCTGGGCAAGAAGTTCAAGGAGCGGGATTTCCGCACCTTCAGCTGGACGGGAACTGCGAGCGGCTACGGCGTGGCCTGGGACTGCCATTCCTGCGGCCGCGTGGTGATCCTGCAGCTTTACGGGGAGCCGGACGAGGACGGTTTCAGGCTGGTGCGCTCGGCGAGCGACCATGACCGCGGCGGGGAGCGGTCGTGGGCGGTGTATGACCTGGCTTTTAGCGTCCCCTCGGCATACAAGCTCAAGAAGCACGTCCTGCAGGCGGGTTATCTCGAGCTCGAGTTCGCCAGCGGGGAGAAGGAGTCTTTGCGGGTGGGCAGGTTCTCGCTCGCGGCGAGGATGCTGAAGCAGACGGGTTTGGAAGCGTTGATACGGGGGAAGCTCGCGAAACGGTTCGAGGAATACCGGGGAGAGGTGGAAACGGTAGAGGGGAGCGAGCACGATGTTCTCAGGCGGCGCGCCCTCAAGAAGAGGCGCGGCTTGGTGCGCTGGCTCTCCCCTCTGGAGAAGAAGTGGTCGGCGGCGGAAGAGGTGACCTATTGCCGCCCCTGGGACAAGGTGATCGTCGTGGCTTGGTCGGGCAGGACGGAGAAACGACCTGACCTGGGCAGGATAGCGGGGAGTGTTAAGTGCCACTAAGTGATTTTTGATTTTAGATTTGTGATTGTTGATTGGGCAGGAATCAAAAATCATCAATCAGAAATCCACAATAGCATATGGTATGGCCTTGGCAGAAAAGACCGCCTCGCATATCGAAACTGCAGATGGTCACCGCGGTGCCGGTGAGGAACGGCTCTCTGGAGTTCGAGGTGAGAGACGGGCGTATGACCGTCACCTACCCCCCCGTGGGGGGGTGGCGGGCGAAGTTCCTGGCTTTCTTCTTCCAGGCGCCGCGAAAGAGGTTGGTAGAGCTGGATGACCTGGGTGGGGAGTTCCTGGAGTTTTGCGACGGGCAGCGGCAGGTGCAGGAGATAGTCGGGCTGATGCGGGCGAAGTACCTGCTCAGTTGGAAGGAAGCGGAAGTATCGGC